>NZ_KB894592.1 GCF_000374545.1 Anaeromusa acidaminophila DSM 3853 | reverse complement strand
GGCCGCGTAGAACGCGGTATGGTTAAAGTAGGCGACACCGTAGAAATCGTCGGCATGATGGAAGAAGCGAAACAAACGGTTTGCACCGGCGTAGAAATGTTCCGCAAATTGCTGGACTCCGCTGTGGCTGGCGACAACATCGGCGCGCTGCTGCGCGGCGTAGAACGCAAAGACATCCAGCGCGGCCAGGTTTTGGCTAAGCCGGGTTCCATTAAACCGCACACGAAGTTCATGGGCGAAGTATACGTCCTGTCCAAAGAAGAAGGCGGCCGTCACACTCCGTTCTTTAACGGCTACCGTCCGCAGTTCTACTTCCGTACGACCGACGTAACCGGCGTGATCACCCTGCCCGAAGGCACGGAAATGGTTATGCCTGGCGACAACGTGCAGATGGCTATCGAATTGATTACTCCCATCGCCGTTGAAGAAGGCCTGCGTTTTGCTATCCGCGAAGGCGGCCGCACCGTCGGCGCCGGCGTAGTTACCGCAATCAACGCGTAAACATCTTAATGCAAATGGTTTTGGCCATAGCGGCGGCTTACCGCCGCTATGGCAATACAATTGAATAACGGTGTTTGCGATGATGCAGGAGGTGGCCCGGCTGAGTTCCGGGGGAAATTCCTGCTGAGAAATGTCCGTTCTAAGAAACTGGGCGATAAGGAGGATTCATACGAATGCCTAAGCAACAAAAAATCAGAATCCGCTTGAAGGCGTACGATCACAAAGCTCTGGATCAGAGCGCTGCTAAGATCGTAGAAACTGCGAAAAGAACCGGCGCCATGGTGTCCGGGCCGATTCCGCTTCCTACAGAAAAAAATGTTTTCACCATTCTGCGTTCTCCTCATGTAAATAAGGATTCGCGGGAACAATTTGAAATGCGTACGCATAAACGTTTGATTGATATCCTGGAACCGACATCCAAAACGGTAGATTCCCTCATGCGCCTCGACCTGCCGGCCGGTGTGGATATCGAAATCAAGCTGTAGGAGGAGGTGGCAGAACATGGCAAAAAGCATTCTTGGCAAAAAACTGGGCATGACGCAGATTTTCACCGAAGAGGGGAAAGTGGTTCCGGTAACGGTAGTCGAAGCCGGACAATGCGTTGTCGTAGGAAACAAAACGGTTGAAAACGACGGCTACAATGCGGTTCAACTTGGTTTTGGAGCCGTGAAAGATAAAAACGTCACCAAGCCGATGCAGGGAGTTTTTGCAAAAGCTGGCGTGACCCCCGTGAAATTCATCCGGGAAATTCGCCTGGCGGACGCTTCCGAATTTACTGCCGGACAAGTCATTGGTGTTGACACCTTTGAAGCCGGTGAGTTGGTGGACGTAGTCGGTACGGCTAAAGGTAAAGGTTTTGCAGGCGGCATTAAACGCCATAACTTTGCACGCGGACCTATGGGCCACGGCTCGAAATCGCACCGTGAACCCGGTTCTATCGGCCCTCGTATGAGCGGCGGCGGCGGCAAAGTATTCAAAGGCAAAAAATTGCCTGGTCAAATGGGTGGTCAACGAGTTACCATTCAGCGTCTCAGCGTCGTTCGTATCGACACCGAGCGCAACCTGATCTTGATCAAAGGCGCCATCCCCGGCCCGAAAAAAGGTCTGGTCATCATCAAGAACACGGTGAAACCCGGCAAATAAATTCGCCGGTTTCTTGAAAGGAGGATGTGCTATATGCCGAAAGTGGCAGTATATGATATCACCGGCAAGCAAACCGGTGAAGTGGAACTGAATGATAGCGTGTTCGCTGTGGAAGTGAACGAGGCTGTGCTCCATCAAGCAGTTGTTATGCAGATGGCCAGTCAGCGCCAAGGTACAGCGTCCACAAAAACCAGAGGTTTTGTACGCGGTGGCGGCAAAAAACCCTGGAAACAAAAAGGAACCGGACGCGCTCGCGCCGGCAGCATTCGCTCTCCGTTGTGGGTAGGCGGCGGCACGGTTTTCGGACCGCAACCCCGTTCTTATGCGTTCAGCATGCCTCGCAAACAGCGTCGTTTAGCTCTCAAATCCGCTCTGACCGCTAAGGTACAGGACGGTGAGCTGGTGGTTCTGGAGGGCATCGATTTTGAAGCTCCCAAAACGAAACAGGTCATCAAAATGATGGGTGATTTTAATGCTTCCGAGCAGAAAGCCCTGATCATTACGGCGGAAGAAGTGGAAAGCGTAGTTAAATCCGCTCGCAACCTTCCGAGCGTTAAAACCATTACCAGCATGGGCCTGAATGTAATGGACCTGCTTCATCATGATCGGGTTTTCGTTACCAAAGAGGCAGTCACCCGTATTGAGGAGGTGCTGGCATAATGGAAAATTTGTGCGACGTGCTTGTTCGTCCTGTCATCACGGAGAAAAGCAACCAGTTGATGGAGGAAAGCAAATACACCTTTATCGTATCGCTCAAAGCCACGAAGGTGGAAATCCGCCAAGCTGTGGAAAAAATGTTCAAAGTCCAGGTTGAGGCTGTGAACACAGTGCGTGTAATGGGTAAAACCAAGCGCATGGGCAGACACGAAGGGAAACGCCCCGATTTCAAGAAAGCTATCGTCAAACTGGCCCCCGGCCAGAGCATTGCGTTCTTCGAAGGGGTCTAAGCCGATAACACCGAAAAGGAGGGGCAACTATGGCAGTAAAATCGTTTAAACCTTATTCTGCCGGCAGACGTTTCATGACAGTAGCCAGCTTCGATGAAGTTACTACTGACAAACCGGAACGCTCTTTGCTGGTACGTTTGACTAAAAAAGGCGGCCGCAACCAACAAGGCCGACTGACTGTACGCCATCAAGGCGGCGGTCATAAGCGCATGTACCGCATCATCGACTTCAAACGCAACAAGGACGGCATTGTCGCCAAAGTAGCGTCTGTGGAATATGATCCGAATCGTTCCGCTTATATTGCGTTGCTTCATTATGTAGATGGCGAAAAACGCTACATTTTGGCACCCCACGGTCTTAAAGTGGGCGACAAAGTGGAAAGCGGTCCTGAAGCCGACATTAAAGTAGGCAATGCGTTGCCGATGGTGAACATCCCCGTCGGTACTATGTTGCACAACATTGAGATGAAGATTGGCAAAGGCGGCCAAATGGTACGCAGCGCCGGCGCTTCTGCTCAGTTGATGGCTAAAGAAGGCGGCACTGCTCTTTTGCGTTTGCCCTCGGGCGAATTGCGCAAAGTGCATGTTAACTGCCGTGCAACCATCGGCCAGGTTGGCAACTTGGAACATGAAAACATTACAATCGGTAAAGCTGGCCGTTCTCGTTGGCTGGGCGTGCGTCCTGCAAACCGCGGCGTAGCAATGAACCCTTGCGATCATCCGCATGGCGGTGGTGAAGGCCGTTCGCCGGTGGGCCGCAAGCATCCGGTTACGCCTTGGGGCAAATGCGCGCATGGTGTGAAAACCCGTCGCAGCAAACAGTCCGACAAAATGATCGTCAAACGACGCACGAAATAACCGCGTGAAGGGAGGCCAATGTCGTGTCCAGATCTATCAAAAAAGGACCTTTTGTGCATGAAAGCTTGCTGAAGAAAATTGAATCTATGAATGCTAGCGGCGACAAAAAGGTCGTAAAATGCTGGTCTCGCAGTTCGACAATTCTGCCGAATTTTGTGGGCCATACCATCGCTGTGCATGACGGCCGCAAACATGTTCCGGTCTATGTGACCGAAGACATGGTCGGCCATAAGCTGGGCGAATTCGCTCCGACCCGCACCTATAAAGGTCACGCCGGCTCGGAAAAATCCACTTCGCTGCGCTAAGCGCTGCGGGCTGCGTTTAGCGCAGTGATCATACCGAAAGGGGGCTAGTGCATGGAAGCCAAAGCGGTTGCCAAGAATATCCGCATTGCGCCGCGTAAAGTGAGAGTCGTTATTGACTTGATCCGCGGTAAAAATGTGGGTGAAGCATTTGCTATATTGAAATACACTCCCAAAGTGGGTACTGAAGTTGTTGAGAAGGTTTTGAAATCAGCTGTTGCTAACGCTGAGAACAATCTTGACCTCAATGTCGACAACCTCTATGTATCGGCAGTATATGTCGATCAGGGTCCCACGATGAAACGCATTCATCCTCGGTCTCGTGGGCAAGCCTTCAAGATTTTGAAGCGCTCCAGCCATGTGACCGTGGTCGTTCAGGAACGATAAGCGGAGAAGGAGGGAACATCTAGTGGGTCAAAAAGTCAATCCTCATGGTTTTCGACTCGGCGTAATCAAGACTTGGGATGCCAAATGGTACGCCGATAAAGATTATGCAAAAAACTTGCATGAAGATATCAAGATTCGTGACTTTATTAAAAAAGCAGCCTTTGCTGCCGGCGTATCTCAGGTTGTAATCGAACGCGCTTCCAACCGTGTACGCATCAACATTCATACCGCAAAACCGGGCATGGTTATCGGCCGCGGCGGCGCAGGTATTGAAGCGTTGAAAAAAGGTCTGCGCAAGCTGACCGAAAAACAACTCGACATCAACATTGCTGAAATTAAGCATCCGGAATTGTCTTCGCAGTTGGTTGCTGAGAACATTGCAGCTCAGCTGGAACGCCGCATTGCTTTCCGTCGTGCTATGAAGCAATCCGTTGGCCGTACGATGCGTATGGGCGCTAAAGGAATCAAAATCATGTGTGGCGGCCGTCTTGGCGGGGCTGAAATTGCCCGTAGCGAAAGCTATCGCGAAGGCAGCATTCCTCTTCACACTCTGCGTGCCGACATTGATTACGGTTTTGCAGAAGCCGCTACTACCTATGGGCGTATCGGTGTTAAGGTGTGGATCTACAAAGGCGAGATTTTGCCTGAAGCCAAGAAACCTGCCGCTCAAGAAGGGGGCGAATAATCATGTTGTTGCCGAAACGCGTTAAGCATCGCAAACAGTTCCGGGGTCGCATGAAGGGCAAAGCCCAAAAAGGCAACACCGTGAGTCACGGCGAATTCGGTCTGGTAGCTCTTGAACCGGCTTGGATTACCAATCGTCAAATCGAAGCTGCTCGTATTGCCATGACTCGTTATATTAAACGTGGCGGTAAAGTCTGGATTAAAATTTTCCCGGATAAGCCGGTTACGGCTAAACCGGCTGAAACTCGCATGGGTAGCGGTAAAGGTTCGCCCGAATATTGGGTGGCTGTTGTAAAACCGGGCCGCGTCATGTTTGAAATGGACGGCGTTGCCGAAGATGTAGCAAAAGAAGCTATGCGTCTGGCTGCTCACAAACTCCCGATTCGGACCCAGTTTGTTGTGCGGGAGAAAGCTCAGGAAGTGGGTGGTGAAGCAAATGAAGGCTAAAGAAATCCGTGATATGAACGCCGCCGAACTCGATCAAAAATTGGCTGGCCTGAAAGATGAATTGTTTCACCTGAGATTTCAGCATGCGACCGGTCAGCTGGAAAACCCCATGCGCCTCAAGGAAGTTAAGAAAACCATCGCCCGCGTGAAAACCATTCAGCGGGAAATGGAAATCAACACCCAAGAAGCGTAAGGAAACAGTGCCAAGTCGCAGATGGAAGGAGGCATATCGGACGTGAGTGAAAGAAACGAGCGTAAAAACCGCATTGGCCGTGTGGTAAGCGATAAAATGGATAAGACTGTAGTCGTAGCCATGGAGCGTACTGTACAGCATCCGTTGTACAAGAAGGCTGTGAAGAAAACGGTTACCTTCAAGGCTCATGATGAAAACAATGAGTGCAAGCCTGGGGATATTGTTTCCTTGATGGAAACACGCCCGCTCTCCAAAGACAAACGTTGGAGAGTTGTTGAAATTCTTGAGAAAGCGAAGTAATCGCTTTAACTTTTGAAAAATTTCAGGCTTGAAGGAGGGAGCAAGGATGATCCAACAACAAACCATTCTTAATGTTGCTGATAATACCGGTGCTAAAAAAGTTATGTGCATTCGCGTATTGGGCGGTTCCTACCGGCGCTATGCCAATATCGGCGACATCATCGTCGCTTCCGTTAAGGACGCAACGCCCGGTGGCGTGGTCAAGAAAGGCGATGTAGTGAAAGCTGTTGTCGTACGGTCTCACAAGGGCCTGCGCCGTCAAGACGGTTCCTACATCCGTTTTGACGAGAACGCCGCCGTTGTCATCAAAGAAGACAAGAGTCCCCGAGGGACCCGTATTTTTGGACCGGTTGCGAGAGAGCTGCGTGATAAAGACTTTATGAAAATTGTCTCGCTGGCACCGGAAGTAATCTAAGTCAGGAGGGAAATCCGGCATGTCAGAAGCCAAATTGCACGTCAAAAAAGGCGATAAAGTCATGGTCCTGTCCGGTAAGGACAAAGGCAAAACCGGTGCTGTTATTCAGGCGCTTCCCAAAAAGGGAAAAGCGGTTGTAGAAGGCATCAATAAAGTAAAGCGTCATACCAAACCGTCTCAGAGCAATCCCCAAGGTGGCATCATTGTGAAGGAAGCTCCGGTTCATGCTGCAAAGCTGATGCTGGTGTGCCCCGCTTGCGACAAAGCAACTCGGGTAAAAAGCAATGTGCTTGCTAACGGCGGTAAAGTTCGCGTTTGTAAAAAATGCGGCGAAACGATTGACAAGGATAAATAACCCAGCACGAAAGGAGGGTACCACTTGTGGTCAGACTGAAAGAG
This sequence comes from Anaeromusa acidaminophila DSM 3853, assembly GCF_000374545.1. NCBI lineage: Bacteria > Bacillati > Bacillota > Negativicutes > Selenomonadales > Sporomusaceae > Anaeromusa > Anaeromusa burkinensis. The sequence continues at coordinate 110,535 of NZ_KB894592.1, read as the reverse complement.
AAATATACTAGCGAAGTCGCGAAAGCGATGATGGAAAAGTTCGGATACAAGAATGTCATGGAAATCCCTAAAATCGAAAAAGTAGTTTTGAATATGGGGATCGGCGAAGCAGTGGCCAATCCGAAAGTGATTGACTCTGCGTTAGCGGATATGACACTGATTTCCGGACAAAAACCGGTTGTCACTCGTGCTAAAAAATCCGTGGCTGCCTTTAAGATTCGTGCGGGTATGCCGATTGGCGCCAAAGTCACCTTGCGCGGTGAACGCATGTACTACTTCTTGGACAAGCTGTTCAATGTCGCACTGGCTCGTGTGCGCGACTTCCGCGGTGTTAGCCCGAAGTCCTTTGACGGACGCGGTAACTACACCATGGGCATCAAGGAACAACTGATTTTCCCCGAGATCGAGTACGACAAGGTCGACAAGATCCGCGGCATGGATATTATCGTTGTTACCACTGCCAAAACTGATGAAGAGGCGCGGGAACTGTTGAAGCTGATGGGCATGCCCTTCAGCGCGTAAAAAGGAGGGACAGTTGTGGCCAAGACAGCTTTGATTGAAAAATGGAAAAAAGAACCTAAATTCAAGGTTCGCAAATACAATCGCTGCAAGATTTGCGGTCGCCCGCATGCTTACATCCGCAAGTTCGAGATGTGCCGTATCTGCTTCCGGGAACTGAGCTATAAAGGCGCAATTCCGGGCGTTACGAAAGCTAGCTGGTAACCAAGCACAGGAAGGAGGTTTGTTCTCATGGTAATGACTGATCCGATCGCTGACATGCTTACCCGAATTCGTAATGCGAACTCGGTGCATCATGATAAAGTGGAGATCCCCGCTTCTAAAGTGAAGCAGGCGATGGCCGAAATTCTCAAACGCGAGGGTTTCATCAAGGACTATGATCTCGTCAACGACAATAAACAAGGCGTTCTTCGGTTGAGCCTCAAATACGGCCCGAACCGCGAGAAAGTCATCACCGGCCTCAAACGCATTTCCAAACCGGGATTGCGCGTATACGCGAAAAAAGAGCAGCTGCCCCGAGTTTTGGGCGGCCTCGGTATCGCCATTATTTCAACATCGCAGGGCATCATGACCGACAAGCAGGCTCGTCGCGAGGGCCTCGGCGGCGAAGTAGTCGCCTACGTTTGGTAAGAAGTTCTGTCTCTAGGAGGTGTAATACATGTCGCGTATTGGTAGAATGCCTATCACTATTCCGGCAGGCGTGACCATCAAGTTGGATGGTAACGTTGTCACTGTGAAAGGCCCTAAAGGCGAACTGACGCGTGAAGTCGCCAAAGCTTTGACGATTAAAATCGAAGAAAACACGCTGACTGTTGAGCGTCCCAGTGACGTGAAGGAACATCGTTCCTTGCACGGTCTCACTCGTACGCTGATCAACAATATGGTTGTGGGCGTAACGGAAGGCTTTACCAAGACCTTGGAAATCAATGGTGTTGGTTATCGCGCCGCTAAGTCCGGCAATAAAGTAACTCTTTCTCTTGGCTTTTCCCATCCTGTCGAGGTTGAGCCTCCCCAGGGTCTGGCGTTAGATGTGCCTGCTCCGAACAGAATCGTAGTTTCAGGCATCAACAAAGAGGCTGTGGGCGCCCTGGCGGCTAAGATTCGCGGTTACCGCGAGCCGGAACCGTATAAAGGCAAAGGCATCAAGTACGAAGGCGAAGTAGTTCGTCGCAAAGTCGGTAAAGCCGGCGGCAAGGGTAAGAAGTAAGCCATAGGCGAAAGGAGTGAACACAGTGCTTCGTAAACCTGTAAAAAACGATTCGCGGCAGAAGCGTCACCTGCGGGTGCGCAAAAACGTCAGCGGCACAGCGGCTAAACCCCGTCTGAATGTGTTCCGCAGCCTGCATCATATTTATGCGCAAATCATTGATGATGTGGCAGGCGTAACGTTGGTTTCTGCCAGCACCATGGATAAAGATATTCGGGAACAAGTCGCCAAAGGCGGCAATTGTGAAGCGTCCAAGCTGGTTGGCGCTGCCGTAGCTAAGCGTGCTCTTGAGAAAGGCATTTCTCAAGTAGTATTTGATCGCGGCGGTTACATCTATCATGGTCGCGTAGCTGCTTTAGCGCAAAGTGCGCGTGAAGCTGGGCTGCAATTCTAAGAGGACAAGGAGGTACAGTCATGGCCAAAATTGACCATACATCCCTCGACCTGCAGGAAAAAGTGGTTTTCATTAACCGCGTAGCCAAGGTCGTCAAGGGTGGTCGCCGCTTCTCCTTCAGTGCCCTGGTCGTCGTGGGCGATGAGAACGGTCATGTCGGCGCAGGCCTCGGCAAAGCTGGGGAAGTTCCGGAAGCCATCCGTAAAGGCGTAGAAGACGCCAAGAAAAATCTCATTAAGGTGCCGATTGTCGGTACTACAATTCCTCATCAAATTCTCGGTGTGTTTGGCGCAGGCAAAGTTCTGTTGAAACCTGCTTCCCAAGGTACCGGTGTTATTGCTGGCGGCCCTGCCCGTGCGGTGTTGGAGCTGGCTGGTATTCATGACATTCTCACCAAGTCGCTGGGTTCTTCGAATCCCAACAACATGGTGCGCGCTACTCTTCGCGGTCTTGAACAGCTGAAGAGAGCCGAAGAAGTGGCGGCTCTGCGTGGCAAGTCCGTGCAGGAACTGCTGGGCTAAGGAGGAGAAACAATGGCGAAACTCACAATTAAGCTGACGCGTAGCCTGATCGGTCGTCCTGAAGACCAGCGTGCCACTGTAAAAGCTCTGGGTCTTGGGAAGATCAACAGCTGCGTTGAGCAGGAAGATACCCCTGTTATCCGCGGTATGATCCGCAAAGTAGAACATTTGGTTACTGTTGAAGAACCACAAAACTAACGAGAGGAGGCGCTAACGATGAAATTGCATGAATTAGCTCCGGTGCCCGGCTCGAAACGCACCCGCACCCGCCTTGGCCGCGGCCTTGGTTCCGGTCTGGGAAAAACTTCCGGCAAAGGTCATAAAGGCCAAAAGGCTCGCAGCGGCGGCGGTACTCGCCCTGGTTTTGAAGGCGGTCAAAAACCTTTGTACCTGCGGCTTCCTAAACGCGGTTTTTATAACAAGTTTGGGAAAGAGTACGCTGAAGTGAACGTAGCTACCCTGAATCGGTTTGAAGCCGGTGCAGAGGTGGATCCAGTAGCCCTTGTGGAAGCTGGCATTTTAAAGAACGTTCATGATGGCGTGCGTGTTCTCGGCGGCGGCGAGTTGACCGTAGCGTTGACCGTAAAGGCCAATGGGTTCACCAAGTCGGCAATTGCCAAGATTGAAGCTGCCGGCGGAAAAGTCGAGGTGTTCTAGGTGCTTGCAGCCCTGTCGAACGTTTTTCAGATTCCTGAGTTGCGCCAGAAGATCGTCTTTACGCTGATCATGTTTCTGGTGTTCCGGGCTGGCACTCACATCCCTGTACCTGGTGTCGATGCAGCCGTGATTGAGCAGCTGTTTACCAGCGGCAATCTGTTTGGACTGTTGGACCTGTTTGCTGGCGGTGCGCTGAGCAAGTTTTCCATTTTCGCGATGAGTATAACCCCTTACATTAATGCTTCCATTATCATGCAATTGCTGACAGTGGTAGTTCCTACCTTTGAACGGTGGAGTAAAGAAGGGCAAGACGGTCGGAAAAAACTGACCCAAATCACGCGTTACGGTACAGTAGTGTTAGGGTTTATGCAGGCTTTGGGCATGGCTCTTGGCTTGAAGCACGCGATCATCAATCCAGGCATCGGCTCCATTCTTCTGATTGCCCTCACGCTGACGGCAGGGACAACCTTCTTGATGTGGCTGGGTGAACAGATAACCGAAAAAGGGATCGGCAATGGTATTTCGCTGATCATCTTTGCGGGGATTGTTTCCCGCCTTCCAGATGGCATCTACGTTATTTACCAATATTTCGAAGCTGGCACGGTCGGCTTGTTTAAACTGTTGTTGTTCTTAACGATTGCGATAGCCATGATTGTTTTGGTTATTGCCATCCAACAAGGACAGCGGCGCATTCCGGTACAGTATGCTAAACGGGTAGTTGGCCGCAAGATGTACGGCGGTCATTCCACCCATATCCCGCTGAAGGTTAACCAGGCGGGAGTTATTCCGATAATCTTTGCGTCATCCGTGCTCATGTTTCCGGTAACTATCGCCCAGTTTATTGATGTGGAATGGGTGAAAATGGTGGCGGGATGGTTTGCGTGGGGAACGCCGCTGCAGACAACTCTGTATGCGCTTTTAATCCTGTTTTTCACGTATTTCTATACTGCGGTTACCTTTAACGTCTCGGATATGGCAGAGAATATGAAAAAACACGGCGGTTTTATTCCAGGTCTGCGTCCAGGAAAACCGACCGCTGACTATCTGGACCGCGTCATGACCCGGATCACCCTGGCAGGTTCGCTGTTCTTGGCTCTGATCGCCATTTTGCCGAACTTTGTAGTGTGGGCGACAGATATCCAGGGCGTTTACTTCGGTGGCACAGCCCTCCTCATTGTTGTGGGTGTGGCGCTGGACACAATGAAGCAAATAGAGTCGCTCGTATTGATGCGGCACTATCAAGGCTTTATGAAGTAAGGAGGACCAAACATGCAAATTTTGCTTATGGGACCGCCTGGGGCCGGCAAAGGCACTCAAGCGGCGCAACTGGTAAAAGAACTGGGCATTCCGCACATTTCGACCGGCGACATGTTTCGTGCCGCTGTTAAGGAAGGAACGGAGCTCGGGAAAAAAGCCAAGGCATGCATGGATGCCGGGCAACTGGTGCCTGATGAGATTACTATCGGCATTGTACGCGAGCGCTTAGCGAAGGCGGACTGCAAAGAAGGCTTTCTGCTGGATGGTTTTCCGCGAACTTTAGAGCAAGCGGAAGCGCTGGGACGAACCTTGGAGGAACTTGGAAGCCGGTTGGACCATGTGATTAACATCACGGTGCCGGCTGAAGATCTGGTAGCTCGTATTACAGGTCGGCGTATCTGCCGCGCCTGCGGCGCCACCTACCATGTGTCGTTCAATCCCTCAAGCAAGAAGGATCGCTGCGATGCTTGTGATGGAGAGCTTTATCAGCGCAACGACGATCAGGAGGCAACCGTAAAAAGCCGCCTGGACGTTTACGAAGCGCAGACCCGTCCCCTCGTAAATTACTATCAGGATCGCGGAGTATATGCTGAAATTGATGGCCGACAGGACATTGACAAAGTGTTGGCTGATATCCTGAAAACATTGCGAGGCGCGTAACGATGATTGTCCTGAAAAGTCAACAGGAAATCGCCTATATGCGTGAAGCTGGGCGGATTGTGGCGGAAACGCTGGAACTCATCCGGCAAGCGGTGAAACCGGACGTGACGACACAAGAACTGGATCGAATCGCCGACGAATACATTCGCGAACGCGGTGCAATTCCGGCATTCAAAGGGTATAATGGTTTTCCCGGCAGTATTTGCGCTTCGGTAAACGAAGAAGTAGTACATGGAATTCCAGGGCCGAGAAAACTTAAGAACGGCGATATCATCAGTGTTGACATCGGTACGTTGATTAATGGATTTTATGGTGATGCAGCCATGACTTTCCCCGTAGGGGAGGTCGCTCCGGAAGTAGCGCAGCTGCTGAAGGTGACGGAAGAATCGCTCTATAAAGGCATTGCTCAAGCAGTGGCTGATCAACGTCTCTATGATATCTCACATGCTGTTCAAATTCATGCGGAAGAATTTGGTTATGGAGTAGTGCGCGACTATGTGGGACATGGCATTGGTCGCAAAATGCATGAAGATCCGCAAATTCCCAACTACGGCGCTCCCGGGCGCGGCCCGCGGCTGAAGCCTGGCATGACTCTGGCGATTGAACCCATGATTAACATGGGGACATATGAAGTAAAAACCCTGCGGGACAACTGGACCGTTATTACAAGGGATGGTAAATGGTCGGCTCATTTTGAACATACCATTGCTATTACCGATGGCGAACCGGAAATTCTGACACGTTTGTGAATGAAATGACTGCAGGAAAAGTGTATAGCTAGCTAAAACGCAGTTGTACACGGCAACGGCGTCTGGACCGGTCGTTTTAGCGGCTGGCCGGACGGACGAAGCCATTTGTCAGCGGATTGCGGGCAGGATGGCACAACAGGTGTAAGAAGCGGGCGAGGAGGGAGATCTCGTGTCCAAGCAAGATGTAATTGAAGTAGAAGGTACGGTAGTTGAGGCATTGCCAAACGCCATGTTTCAAGTTAAACTGGAGAATGGACATGTCGTACTGGCGCATGTTTCCGGTAAGATTCGAATGCATTTTATTCGTATCCTGCCGGGAGATCGTGTTACTGTTGAATTAACACCGTACGATTTGAAGCGCGGCCGTATTACCTATCGCTTTAAATAGGCGGATAACGGGGCAGCCCGTCGGGCTGCGCAGAGAAGGAGGCCAAGGCAAATGAAAGTAAGACCTTCGGTGAAGCCCATTTGCGAAAAATGCAAAGTCATCAAGCGTCATGGCCATGTCATGGTCATTTGTGAAAATCCGAAGCATAAACAAAAACAAGGTTAGGAGGTGGCTGTTCGATGGCACGTATTGCCGGTGTGGATTTGCCGCGCGATAAGCGCGTGGAAATCTCTTTGACATACATCTATGGAGTTGGGCCGACTTTGTCCAAAGAAATCCTGGCTACAGCGGGAATCAATCCTGATACTCGCACCCGGGATCTGACGGAAGAAGAAGTAGCTAAACTTCGTGAATTGATTGACAAAAACTACAAGGTCGAAGGTGACCTGCGGCGTGAACAGCAACTCAATGTCAAGCGTTTGATTGAGATTGGCTCGTACCGTGGCCGCCGTCATCGCTTGGGCTTGCCTGTGCGTGGACAGAACACGAAAAACAATGCCCGCACTCGCAAAGGTCCTAAACGGACTGTTGGCGCTAAGAAGAAAAAATAATCCGTAAAGGAGGGAAACACGCGTGGTAGCGAAAAAAGTTGTTAGAACCAAAAGAAGAGAACGGAAAAACGTTGAGCATGGTCATGCCCACATCCGCTCTACTTTCAATAATACCATCGTCACCATCACCGATACCAAAGGCAATACTCTTTCCTGGGCTAGTGCCGGCGGCCTTGGTTTCCGCGGCTCCCGCAAGAGCACTCCTTTTGCGGCGCAGATGGCTGCAGAAGCAGCTGCCAAGGTAGCTATGGAACATGGTCTCAAGCAGGTGGAAGTATTTGTAAAGGGTCCTGGATCAGGACGTGAAGCGGCGATCCGCTCTTTGCAGGCATCTGGTTTGGAAGTAAACCTGATCAAGGACGTTACTCCCATTCCGCATAACGGTTGCCGTCCGCCCAAGCGGAGAAGAGTATAATTTTCGGGAGGTGTTGAAGAGGAATGGCTAGATATACGGGTCCTGTGTGCAGACTTTGCCGCCGCGAAGGCGCGAAGCTCTACCTCAAAGGTGATAAATGCTATGGCGACAAATGCGCGTTCTCGAAACGTGCTTATGCTCCCGGCCAGCATGGCCAAGGACGCAAAAAAGTTTCGGAATATGGCTTGCAGCTGCGTGAGAAGCAGAAAGCCCGCCGGATTTACGGCATTCTGGAAGGTCAGTTCCGGAAATACTTTGATCGCGCTGAGCGTACCAAAGGTATTACCGGTGAAAACTTGCTGGTCTTGCTGGAGCGTCGTTTAGACAATGCGGTTTTCCGCATGGGTTTTGCGGCTAGCCGCAACCAAGCTCGCCAGATGGTTCGTCATGGTCTTATGACTGTGAACGGCCGTCGGGTAAATATTCCTTCCTTCCAGGTTCGTGTTGGCGACGTAGTTGCTGTACATGAAACCAGCATGGAATCTCCGATCATTAAAATGATGATCGAGACTTACGGCAGCAAGACAGTTCCTGCATGGGTTGAAGACGTTACGGTGACCCCTGAGGCGGTTAGCGCCAAAGTGGCTCGCTTCCCCAGCCGAGAAGAGATCGACTGCCCCATTGTGGAACATCTCATCGTCGAGCTCTACTCGCGTTAATGTCCTTTCTGTGGCATAGCGTAGTAGCAACGCGCGAAGAGGAGGTCGCTTCCTAATGATGGAAATCGAAAAGCCAAGAATTGAAATTGTCGAAAGCCGTGAAGACAATCGCTATGGCAAGTTTGTTTGTGAACCATTGGAACGCGGTTATGGTACTACCCTCGGTAATAGTTTGCGGCGCATTTTATTATCGTCGTTGACTGGTGCGGCAGTTACCTCTGTGCGCATTGAAGGCGTGGATCATGAATTTTCCGTAGTTCCCGGAGTGCGGGAAGATGTCACCGACATCATTCTCAATCTCAAAGAGTTGCGTTTAAAAATGTACACTGACGAGCCGGTTGTACTTCGTATTGAAGTAGACGGTGAGAAAAGTGTCACCGCAGCTGACATTATCGCCAGTTCGGATGTGGAAATCCTCAACCCGGAAAAGCATATTGCCACTGTTGGCCAAGGCTCTTCTTTGCGGATGGAGATTGTCGCTGAAAAAGGCCGTGGCTATGTTCCGGCTGATAAGAACAAGAAAAGCGATCATGTCATTGGCGTGATTCCCATCGACTCTATTTTTTCGCCGATTCAGCGCGTCAATTACGCCATTGCCGACACTCGTGTTGGCAATGTGACGGACTATGACAAGCTGACGTTGGAAGTATGGACCGATGGCAGCATCAAGCCGGAAGAAGCAATCAGCAAATCGGCAACGATCATGATTGCACATTTGAAGCTCTTCCAAAACATGGCAGGCGAAGTGCCGGAAGAAGAAGGACCGGAAAGTGGTTTTGCCAAGGAGCCCGAAGACGGCCCCAATTTGGAAATGACCATTGAAGATCTGGACTTATCGGTACGTTCTTATAACTGCTTGAAGCGGGCTGGCATTAATACGGTAGCTGAGCTGACGCAAAAAACGGAAGACGACATGATGAAAGTCCGTAACTTGGGCCGTAAATCCCTGGAAGAAGTGAAGAAAAAGCTTTTGGAATTGGGATCCGGTCTTAAGGAAACGGAAGAATAAGGAGGAGGGACGAGAAGAATGGCCTATCGTAAACTGGGACGCGATTCTAGCGCCCGTAAGGCGCTCTTCCGCAGCCTGCTGACTTCCTTCTTTGCGCATGAGCGCATCGAGACGACTGAGGCGAAAGCCAAAGAAGTCAGCGGTCTGGCTGAAAAAATGATTACCTTGGCGAAAAAGGGCGACCTTCATGCCCGTCGTCAAGTGTTGGTCTGGGTAGACGAAGAAGTTACGAAGAAATTGTTTGACACCATCGCCCCGAAATACGCAGAACGGCAAGGTGGCTACACTCGGGTGCTGAAATTAGGCCCCCGTCGTGGTGACGCTGCGCCGATGGCGATTCTCGAGTTGGTGTAACTGCATGGGGCGACCGGATGGTCGCCTTTCTTTGCCACAGGCACGGAAGATCATCTGTTAGTGTGATTTTTCGTGCCTGTTTTTGTCGTATAAGTAAACCGGATTATTTTTGCGGTTAACTTGTCGGCGGCAAAACCAAGGAAGGGAAGAAATCGTTTGGAACCGTTCATTTGCCTGGAAAAGCTAAGTCATAGCTATCAGGGCCTTAAAAATGAAATTACCTATGCTTTGTCAGAGGTGGATTTGGCAATTCAGCCGGGGGAATTTGTAGCTATCATCGGTACAAACGGTTCCGGTAAATCTACGCTGGCCAAGCATTTAAACGCCCTGCTACTTCCTTCGGAAGGACGCTGTTTGGTAGCAGGCCTTGATACGAGGGAAGCCGAGCAACTTTGGCGTATCCGCCAGCAAGTTGGCATGGTATTTCAAAATCCTGACAATCAGCTAGTGGCGACGCTAGTAGAGGAAGATGTGGCATTTGGACCAGAAAATCTGGGCGTGCCTACAGCGGAGATTGTCAGTCGTGTGGAGCAAGCATTGGCGCAAGTGGGTATGAGCGAGTACCGGCAGCATGCGCCGCATTTGCTTTCCGGCGGCCAAAAGCAGCGAGTTGCCATTGCCGGTGTATTGGCGATGCAACCGGCTTGTTTGGTATTGGATGAACCGACAGCGATGTTGGATCCCCAAGGACGCCAGGAGGTTTTGCAAACTGTTTGCGATCTGCACCGTCAGCAAGGTATTACGGTTGTTTATATTACTCATTTTATGGAAGAAGCAGTGGCTGCGGATCGGGTCGTTGTTATGGATAAGGGGCGTATTGTAGCAAACGGGACGCCGGAGGAAATTTTCTGCCAGGTTCCTCGTTTGAAGGAACTTGGCTTAGACGTGCCTGTGGCGGCGGAAGTAGCCTGGCATTTGCAGCAGCAAGGGTTGTTGGAGGCAAAGACCTCTATAATTACAGACGAAGCGTTGGTGAAAGCATTATGTCCCTAATGGTAACACAACTACAACATACCTATTCGCCCGGAACTCCTTTTGCTCAAGATGCGCTGCGTGACTTAAATCTGGATTTAGCTCCTGGCGAGCGGGTGGCTTTAATTGGCCATACTGGTTCCGGCAAGTCTACGCTGGTGCAAATATTGGCAGGTTTGCTTAAGCCGAGCGCAGGACAGGTTCTTTTGGACGGTTGTGAGCTTAGCGGCGGCAGTGAAACCTCTAAGGCGGCACGGCGGCGCGTAGGGTTGGTGTTTCAGTATCCGGAACATCAGCTGTTTGAAGAAACCGTAAGCGCGGATATTGCTTTCGGTCCTCGCAATGCCGGCTTGCCGGAGGAAGAGGTGGCGCGGCGAGTTTCCTGGGCGATGAAACTGGTGGGGCTGAATGAAGCGGAGCATGGATCTTGTTCTCCCTTTCAATTATCAGGAGGACAGATGCGGCGGGTGGCTTTGGCGGGCATTCTTGCCTTACGTCCAGAATACTTGATTTTAGACGAACCTTCCGCTGGCCTGGATCCGAAGGGTCGTGACGAGATTTATGGTCAGTTGTTGCAGCTGCAAGAGGAAACTGGCATGGGAATTTTGCTTGTAACGCATAATATGGAGGACGCGGCGCGCTTGGCGCAGCGTCTTTTAGTGCTGGACCAAGGACAACTTTTATTAGACGGTTCACCGCAGCAAATTTTCCAAGAAGAAGGGACCTTGCTCAAGTCTTGCGGCTTGGAGCCGCCGGGGGTAACTAAGCTTATGAGCGCCCTGACGCAAGCTGGCTTGCCGTTACATGCGAGCCAAGCGGTTACGCCGAAGGAAGCGGCGCAGGAGATTGCGGCTATTCTCCGAAAGCAAGGAGGGCAAGTTCATGTTAAATAACCTTCTTGTAGGACAGTATTTCCCGGGGAATTCGGCAGTGCACTCCTTGGATCCGCGTACTAAAATAGTAGGCGCGTTAGGGTGCATTTTGATTATTTTCTTATTGGAAAGCGCTGTTTCGTACGCCGCTTTTTTATGCTTTCTAGCTATGTTGATACTGAGCGCTCAATTGCCCTTGGGGTTGGTCCTTCGCTCATTGAAGCCTCTGTGGCCTATTTTGCTGCTTACCGTGCTGATTCATGCTTTTAGCGGGCAAGGGGAAACACTGGCTTCTTGGGGACCCTTTGCAGTAACCGACGGAGGTTTGCAGCAAGGAGGGCGGATGGCGGGACGACTGGCTCTTTTGATCGTATCTTCGTCTCTTTTGACCTTTACTACGTCGCCTATTGCGCTTACAGACGGCTTGGAGGCATTGCTGCGGCCTGCAAAACGCTGGGGACTGCCAGCGCATGAGCTGGCGATGATGATGACCATTGCCTTGCGGTTTATCCCGACCTTGTTAGAAGAAACACAACGCATTATTAAAGCGCAGGAAGCGCGAGGCGTTGACTTTTCCAGCGGCTCTTTGCTGCGGCGGGGAAAAAATTTGGTTCCGGTGCTGGTGCCGCTCTTCATTAGCGCTTTTCGCCGGGCGGACGAATTGGCTACGGCTATGGAAGCCCGCTGTTACCGAGGCGGCGAAGGGCGAACGCGCATGCATCCGTTGCAGTATCGGGGGCAGGATGCCGTGGCTGCTAGCGTTTGGCTGCTCTTTGCCTCTCTGTTGGCCTGGCTGCGTTGGGGTGCGAGCCTATGACGGTACGGCGTATTAAATTAACTGTAGCATACGACGGCACCGCCTACCACGGGTTTCAGCGGCAGCAAAACGCGCTTGCGGTACAACAGGTGCTAGAGGAGCGTCTAGCTCCTCTTTTTGGGCATGAGCTGCGCATGACTGGCGCTGGCCGTACGGATACCGGCGTTCATGCCCGGGGGCAAGTCGTCCATTTTGACACGGAAGGGCGTATACCGACGGAGAGAATTCCTAGGGCGGCCCGGGGAATGCTGCCGGCGGATATGGCCGTGGTGTCTGCGGAAGAGGCGGACCCGTCTTTTCATGCGCGCAGGTCGGCTGTAGCTAAACGCTATCTGTATCGTTTGCGGCAAGATGCTCCGGAAAGTCCTTTTGGTCGTCATTATACTTGGATGGTAAGTAAAAAATTGAACGTGGCTGCCATGAAGAAAGCTACGGAATATATTTTGGGAGAACATGATTTTTCTAGCTTTCGCGCCGTAGGCAGTGCGCCAGTGCAGCCGGTACGGACTATTTTCAGCGCCGGCTGGCAGACGGAAGGAAACTTGTTAACCTTTCATGTTTGCGGCAATGGGTTTTTATACCATATGGTGCGGAACTTGGTCGGCGCATTTGCAGCTGTTGGCAGAGGCGAACTGCTTGTTGATGAATTTGCAGCCTTGGTCGAAGCCAAAGATCGCTCTTTGGCGCCTCCGACAGCACCGCCGCAAGGATTATTTTTGCAAGAGATTTTTTATCAATGGGCTAAAAATGAAATTTACTTTTTTCAGGGTATTGACAGCAGGGATGTCTTTTAATAAAATTACTTTATGAGATTTTGCCATGAATTCCATTAGCCCCGGAACTCATCAGGTAGGAAATCATAATGAAGCCATGAGCAACAGGGAGGGAATCGCACATGAAAACCACGTTTATGGCTAAAGCGGCCGAAGTGGATCGTAAATGGTTCATCGTAGACGCTGAAGGCAAGACGTTAGGCCGTTTGGCAGCCGAGGTAGCAAAAGTGCTGCGCGGCAAAAATAAACCCATTTTTACTCCTCATGTAGATACTGGTGATTTTGTCGTCATTATCAATGCAGAAAAAGTAGTTCTTACCGGTAAAAAACTGGTACAGAAAACGTATTTCCGTCATTCCGGTTACGTTGGCGGCACGACCTTTACGACGGCCGGCAAAATGTTGGCTGACAAGCCTGAGCGCATGCTGGAACTGGCAGTTAAAGGCATGCTGCCCAAGAACACCTTGGGTCGGCAAATGTTCCGCAAGCTGAAGGTTTACCGCGGTGCGGAACATCCGCATGCAGCGCAGCAGCCTGAAGTACTTGAAATCAACGTACGGTAATACGGAAAGGAGGACCATATCATGGCAGCAGTTAGTTATTACGGCACTGGCCGTAGAAAAACCTCCGTCGCGCGGGTGCGTCTCATCCCCGGTGAAGGTAATATCGTAGTAAATGAGCGTAAGCTTGACGAATACTTTGGCCGTAAAACGATGGAGCTCATCGTGAAACAGCCTTTGGACGTTACGGAAACTCTCGGTAAGTATGATGTTGTCGCTAGCGTAAAAGGCGGCGGCACCACTGGCCAAGCCGGCGCTATCCGGCATGGCATCGCGCGCGCTTTGCTCAAGGTTGACGGCGAACTTCGCCTGTCCTTGAAAAAAGCCGGTCTCTTGACCCGCGACCCTCGCGAAAAAGAGCGCCGCAAATACGGCCTCAAAAAAGCCCGCAAAGCTTCGCAGTTCTCCAAGCGTTAATTTTGCAGCAAGAAGTCCAGGAAGAGCATTCTTTTCCTGGACTTTTTTTGTGCCGCAGGATTGTGCAATTTTTCCGACATAGTTTTTAGCGGTAGCAGGATTTAGACGAAAAAAGTCTAATATGTTACAAATAGAACAAATTTGGAGAATGTTGAAAAGAAAGAGGAGGATTTAGAGATGAAACGATATTTATCTGCTTTGGTGGCAGTGGCAGTTTTAGGTACGGCGCAAGTGGCTTTTGCAAGCCTTGACGATACGAAGGAAACAATTGCTAAGCAATATGGCGATTTTCGCATGATTATTGATGAAGACAATCAAACCTGGAGCCGTTTGGACTGGGAGGCGCAAGGCAAGCGTAAAGCGAAGATTGCTTCGTATACTCACAATTTCAGCCGCAACGGTCTGGGAATTCAAATGGAAGTTACCTATGTCAATGAAAAACCGGGATCTCCGGTGCAGATTCAGCGGTTTACTCCCAATATGGCTATAAAAATTAAAGAATTTAAAGACTATTTTCCAGAAGTATACGCGTTGATTCAGCATCCGAAGGCTTGGCCTTTTGCTACCTATGAGCGTCGTTTGAGCCGTCAGTTCCAAGAAAGAGAATCGCCGGTTACCATGGGCATTGCCGTTAAAACCGAGCCTGTCAAGCAACCGCAGTGGTTTACGCTGTTGGTCTTCAATATTCAAGATGAAGGCCGCCTGGTAAAAGACATCGAAAATATTAGCGGCGACACCTATATTCGCGAGTTTACGATTGAGCGTCTTAGCAAAACTCGCGAGGGAGACGGTATGCGCAGCGGCAACTGGAAAGAAATTAAAAACTTTTTTTGAGGGAACAACGGGGAGAAAGGTAGTGAACTGGTATGACTGAGGAGCGAAGTGGAGATGAGCTGCAAGCGCAGAGCGATAAGCCTGAGAATGAGGTGCTGCGCCGGATTGCAGAAAAATATCATCATTTGGGAAAACGGACCAAGTTGGTAGCTGATTACGTCCTGAAAAATCCGCGCAGTATTGTTTCGCTGAGTATTACGGAATTGGCGGATTGTTGCAAAGTTAGCCAGTTTACGGTAACCAATCTTTGCAAGCAAATCAGCCTTAGCGGTTATCAGGAAATGAAGCTGATTATTGCCAAGGATTTTATTCGGCCCCTGGAACATATTCATGAAGGCATCAGCGAGCAGGACGATATTTCCGATGTAGCGGCAAAGTTGGCGGAATCCCATGTGCTTTCCATCAATGCAACGCGGGAAGTGCTGGATATGTATCAGCTGAGTATGGCGATTGACGCATTGGAAAAAGCCAAACGCGTTGATTTCTACGGAGTGGGCAATACTAGCTGTGTGGCCTTGAATGCCTATCATAAGTTTTTCCGTTTGGGTTTTTACACTCAATGTATTGAGGACGCTCACGCACAGGTTATGTCAGCGTCTCTTATGTCGCCAGGCGATGTGGCGGTAGGTATCAGCAGCTCCGGCAGCAGTAAAGTAATTTTAGACGCGCTGAAGGAAGCTAAGGATGCAGGGGCTACTACGATTTGCATTACTGGAAAGCATAATACGCCCCTTACCAAGGTGGCAGATATCAAAATTATTACTTCTACGCCGGAAAGCTTCTATCGCAGTGAATCGATTGAGAATCTGCTGGCGCAAATTTACATTGTGGACGTGCTGTATGTATCATTGGCCATGCGCAGGCAGGATGAGTTCTTAAAAACTCTGGACAAGACGCGTAAGGCTCTTTTGGTGAAACGGGTATAAAAAAAGCCTCGCTTCTTGGAAGCGAGGCTTTTTTTACTGTCGCAGCCGCAGGGCTGTATTTTGCGTTTCCGTGGCGGTTCCAGGCGTAATATATCCATAGCGGCTCATGGCTCCCAAGACAATGGACTGCCGTTTTTTGGCGGCGTCAAAATCATTGTAAGGAGAAAGGCGCGACGGCGCTTGAGGCAGACCGGCAAGAAGAGAGGCTTCCGCCAAACTCAATGAAGAAGGGGACTTATTGAAATAAACCGAGGACGCTTCTTGAATACCATAGGCTCCAGATCCGAAGTAGATAGTGTTTAAGTACAGTTCGAGAATTTCGTCTTTGCTGAAGCGAGCTTCTAGAAGCAAGGCTAAGGCGAACTCTTCCGCCTTGCGCCCCATGGTTTGTTCATGGCTTAAAAAAAGATTTTTTGCCAGCTGCTGCGTGATCGTGCTGCCTCCTTCCGTAATCGCGCCAAATTGCAAATTGACTAAAGAGGCGCGCAGGATGCTTTCCATATCTACACCAGCATGTTGATAAAAACGATGATCTTCTACCGCGATCAAGGCTTGCTGCATGGGCAGAGCAATGTCACGCAACGGCGTGAGCGGTCTTCCTTTTAATTGCTCAGCTACGGCATCACGCAAAAAGAGAAGCCGATGCAGGCGCTGCCAAGCGTTTTTAGGCAGGGCGGATGAATCAAGACTAGGCAACTGCTTGGTTCCTTCGTGCAAAAGCGATTGTCCTTGTTGCTTTAATGGAGATAAACCGTCAAAGGAAAGAAACGCGCCCAGAAAAGCAAGGCAAAAACATATAAGCAAAACGCGACCCCAACGTAAGCGGCGCAAAGAGATCCCTCCTTCATTTCTTACTACTATTTTATACTCCGAAAGCCTTGCTGCCAAGTGCGGCAAGAAAATGGCAGTAAATAACGAAGCAATACAAAATGTGAAATCCAAGAAAGGATGTGACAACTATGACTATGTTCCGTGGCGGCGCTTTATTGCCGCATCCGCCGATTCTTTTGCCTGCTATTGGGCAGGGGCGAGAAACGGAGGCCGCTGCTACGCTGCGCGCGTACGAAGAGGCGGCTAGGGAGATTGCTTCTTGGGAGCCGGAGGTGCTGGTTCTCATGTCGCCCCATGCGCCGAGCAAGGCAAGGTCGGTTGCGGTGAATGGCAGCGAGCGCTTACAGGGAACCTTCAGGGCTTTTGGTTTTCCCAGGGAAGAGCAATACTGGAATGGGGCTCCTGAGCTGGCTGAACGCTTGGTTGCCGCTTGGGGCCGAGGCGGAATTTCCTGCCAAGAACAGGAGCTGGAATTGGATCATGGCGCCTTGGTGCCGCTGTATTTTCTAGCGCAGGCAGGTTATAAAGCAAAGGTTGTGACTGTGAGTTTCGGCGCTTTGGCACAGCGTCAATACTATGAAATGGGTCAAATGCTGCGGAGGCTTATTTTGGCAGGAACGCAGCGAGTGGCTGTTATTGCTTCCGGAGACTTATCGCACCGCGTAACCAGAAACGCCCCGGCCGGGTATCATCCGGCGGGAGAGCAGTTTGATAAGCAGGTGGTAGCAGCGTTAAGGGAAGGGGATGCGGAACCTCTGTTGCATTTGCCATGGGAGCTGCAAGAAGAAGCCGGCGAGTGCGGATTACGCTCCATTCTTTTTTTGCTGGGAGCCTGCGGGCACAAGCCTTTTGTACGCCAGCTTTCGTATGAAGCGCCCTTTGGCGTTGGTTATGCCGTGGCCTTGGTGCAGGAGAATTCACAGTTGATGCTGCCCGTGGACTTGGCTTGGCGCAGCATTCGTCACTATGTACAGCAGCGCACGTTGTGGCAGGGACCGGGCGAACTGCCCGAAGAATGGATGCGCCCAGGTGCCGCTTTTGTTTCCCTTAAGAAAGATGGGATGCTGCGCGGTTGTATTGGCACCTTTGCACCAACACAGACGACATTGGCGGCGGAGATTATACGCAATGCCGTACTGGCGGCTACGGAAGATCCGCGTTTTGATCCGTTGCGGGAAGACGAGCTGCCAACCCTGCAAGTATCGGTGGATGTCCTTTCGGAACCCGAAAAGGTGGAGAATGAGGCTCAGCTTGACCCGAAAGAGTATGGCGTGATTGTGCAGCAAGGGCATCGTCGAGGGCTGCTGCTGCCTGACTTGGAAGGAGTGGATACCGTGGAGGAACAACTGCATATTGCCAAGCGCAAGGCTGGTATTGCGGATACGGCGGCAGTGGATCTTTTTCGCTTTCGCGTACGTAGGTACGGCGTATGAGCGCGGCGGTGCAGAAAGAAGCGTTGTGGCAGGAGCCGGCGACAGATGGACGCGTGCGCTGCCTGCTGTGTCCGCATCATTGTTTGCTGGCGGAAGGAGCGGATGGACGCTGTCGCGCCCGGGGCGTACGGGGAGGGCGTTTGCGCAGCTTGATTTACGGACTTGTTAGCGCGGCGGCTTTGGATCCGATAGAGAAAAAGCCTTTTTACCATTTCCATCCTGGCGGGGCTATTTTTTCCGTAGGGTCCTGGGGCTGTAATATGGCTTGCCCTTTCTGCCAAAATTGGGAGATTTCCCAGTTGGCGCCGGGAAGCCGCGCTCGGCAATTGACGCCGGAAGAGTTGCTGCAGGCGGCGGCAGGTTTTGGCGGAGAAAATTGCGGGTTGGCGTTTACCTATATGGAGCCGCTGGTTTGGTTTGAATATGTGCTGGAAGCAGCGAAATTGGCAAAAGAACGCGGTATGGTTGTGGCGATGGTGAGCAACGGCATGATTGAAGAAGCGCCGCTGCGACAATTGCTGCCCCTGGTAGATGCCTGGAACATTGACCTCAAGGCGTGGGATGCAGACGCTTATCGGCATTTGGGCGGTAATTTGGAAGCTGTAAAGCGGACGATTGAAATAGTATCTACGCAGGCGCATGTAGAAGTTACAACGCTTTTGGCGCCGAGGGCCGGAGTGTCGTTGCTGCAGGTGCCGGAAGTCGTTTCGTGGCTGCAGGGATTGTCGCGCCCCATTCCCTGGCATTTGACCCGCTATCATCCGGCCTGGCGTTGTCGTGAGGCAGGGCCGTCTGTTGCGGAAATTGAAGAAATTTGGGCGGCTGCAGCAGCGTTGCATCCGTATGTGTATATTGGTAATATGCAGCATAGCTCTAGTGAACGTACTTGCTGCCGCGGTTGCGGAGCGCCGCTTTTGGACCGCCAACGGCGTCTGCATTGGCTTACACCGGAAAAAAGCTGCAGAAATTGCGGCCTTCCAAGTGATATTTTTGGTGAAATTCATTTTGCATCGGCAGAAAGCACTTGAATTAATATTCATATACATGTATAATTATTTAACATAGACGTGAGGAGGTATGGAAGAGATGAAAGTAAGCATTATTGGCGCTACCGGGTATACAGGAGCGGAATTATTACGCCTTTTGGGCGGACACCCGGAAGCGGATATTCGTTATATTACTTCGGAGAGCAGCGCCGGCAAGTCCATTGCGGAGGTATATCCGCACTTGCAAGCGGTGCAGGAGGCCAAGCTGGTTAGCATGGAAGCCTTGGATGAGGTGGCGGCTGACAGTGATGCGCTTTTCATCGCATTGCCTCACGGTCATGCCATGGCGGTAGGTAAGCGCTTGGAAGCGACAAACGTAAAAATTATCGATTTAGGCGCTGACTATCGTTTTAAAGATACGGCAATTTACGAAGCTTGGTATAAAGTGCCGCATACTCATAAGGACGCTAAGGCGGTGTACGGTTTGACCGAATGGTACCGTGAAGATATTCGCGGCGCGAAAATTGTCGGTAATGCCGGATGCTATACTACAGCCAGCATTATGGCGTTGGCGCCGCTGGTGAAAAAAGGCTTGGTGGAATTGGACTCCCTGGTGGTGGACGCTAAATCCGGCGTATCCGGCGCGGGACGTTCGTTAAGCCTAAATAGCCACTTTGGCGAAATGTATGAGAATCTCAAAGCCTACAATGTGGGCGGGCATCGGCATACCCCGGAAATTGAGCAAGCGTTGGGCGGTTTGGCTAAGACTCCGATTGTGTTGAGCTTTACGCCGCATTTAATTCCCATGTCGCGGGGCATTCTCAGCACCTGCTACGGCCGGTTGAAAGCTGGCGTGGATGCGGCAGCTGTGGATGCCGCCTATGAGGAAGCATATGGACAGGAATACTTTGTGCGCTTGTTGGGGCGCGGCGGCTATCCGGCCACCAAAGCTGTGCGGGGCAGCAACTTCTGCGATTTAGGCTGGCATGTGGATATGAGGACTCGACGCGTTGTAGCTCTTTCTGCCATCGATAATTTGGTGAAGGGCGCTGCCGGTCAAGCGGTACAAAATATGAACGTATTGTTCAATCTGCCGGAAAAAACCGGTTTGGAATTATCCCCCATGTATCCGTAAACAAGCAAATTAGAGGAGGAACTATAGCATGTTGAAAGAAATACCAGGCAGTATTACAGCTCCCAAAGGATTTAAGGCAGCTGGCGTAAAAGCCGGCATTAAGAAAAGCGGTAAAGAGGATGTAGCGCTGATTGTCAGCGACGTGCCGGCTACAGCAGCGGCGACATTTACTCTGAATACTATGGCGGCGGCGCCTGTGGCTGTATCGAAAGAAGTGGCGGCCAAAGGCCAGGCGAAAGCCATCGTGGTTAACGCCGGCTGCGCCAATGCCTGCACAGGCGAACAGGGCATGGCTGACGCTAGAGAAATGGCGGCGGAAGCGGCTAAAGCTCTGAATGTAGACGCCAGCGAAATATTTGTGGCTTCTACGGGCGTGATTGGCGTGGAGCTTCCCATGGATAAAGTGAAGCAAGGCATTGCGAAAGCGGCGGCGGAGCTTTCCGTGGATGGCGAGAAGAACGCCGGCAAGGCCATTATGACGACCGATACTTTTTCTAAAGCCATTGCGGTAGAACTGCAATTAGGCGGTAAAACCGTGCGCATCGGTGGCGTAGCTAAGGGATCGGGCATGATTCATCCCAATATGGCGACCATGCTGGCGTTTATTACCACTGACGCAGCTATTTCGCAGCCTGTTTTGCAGCAGGCTCTTGCATACTGCATCCAGGTTTCCTTTAATATGATCAGCGTTGACGGCGATACCAGCACCAATGATATGGTGACGGTATTGGCCAACGGTTTGGCGGGCAATGCGGTTGTAGACCGGGTGGATACGGAAGATTACATGACCTTCCTGACAGCGCTGCATGCAGTATGCGTTTTCTTGGCCAAAGCCATTGCCAGAGACGGTGAAGGTGCGACGAAGTTCCTGGAAGTTCAGGTGAAAGGCGCCATTAGCTTCTACGAAGCTAAAAAAGCGGCGATGACCATTGCAAAATCCCCCTTGGTGAAAACGGCTTTCTTTGGTCAGGATCCCAACTGGGGGCGTATTGTTTCGGCAGTAGGCTATTCTGAAACCAATATTGTTCCGGAGAAACTGGCGGTTTGGCTGGGAGCTGAGCAAGTAGTAAAAGGCGGCATGCAAGCCAGTGCCGATGAAGAGGCGCTGCAGAAAGTCATGCAGCAGCACGATATCGTCGTAACGGTCGATCTGGGCGTGGGATCTGCGGAAGCCACGGTTTGGACCTGCGACTTTTCCTATGAATATGTTAAGATCAACGGCGAGTATCATACCTGAGCCGCCAAAAGGAGAGACGAGTGAAGATGATGGAAGCAGCAGAAAAAGCCGGCGTATTAATTGAAGCGCTGCCTTATATTCAGCGTTTTGTGGGCAAGACCATTGTTGTTAAATACGGTGGCAATGCCATGGTGAATGAAGAACTTAAGCACAGCGTGATTCAGGATATTGTACTGATGAAATGTTTGGGCATGAAGCCGGTTGTAGTACACGGCGGCGGTCCGGAGATTACGGCGATGCTGAAGAAAGTGGGCAAGCAGTCGGAATTCGTCAGCGGCCTGCGCGTTACTGATGAAGAGACCGTGGAAGTAGCGGAGATGGTGCTAGTAGGCAAGCTTAATTCCCAGATCGTGAGCCTCTTCAATCAGCATGGCGCGAAAGCCGTTGGTTTGACCGGCAAGGACGCGGATTTGATTGTAGCGGAAAAGCATTTGGCTAAAGTCCATGAAGGCGGCGAAATTAAAGAAGTGGATATCGGCTTTGTAGGCGACGTAGCTAGTGTTAATACGCAGTTGATCCATGATCTGCTTGATAAAGGATATATTCCGGTTATTGCGCCAATCGGCGTCGGTCGAAATTACGAAAGCTACAATATCAACGCTGACTCGGTGGCTGGTGAAGTGGCCGGGGCGTTGGCGGCGGAAAAACTGCTGCTTCTGACCGATGTGGAAGGTATTTATCGTGATTTCAACGATAAAAGCAGCTTTATTTCTACACTGACCTTTGAAGAAGCGCAGGCGTTGATTGTTGATAAAGTCATTGACGGCGGTATGATTCCTAAGGTGGAAGCTTGCGTGCGCGCCTTGAAGGGCGGCGCTAAAAAAGCGCATATCATTGACGGTCGCCAGCAGCATTCGCTGCTCCTGGAAGTCTTTACTTCCGGCGGTATTGGCAGCGAAGTGGTGCGCTAAGGAGGAAAGAAAATGAACAAGAATGCAGTTATCGCGCTGGATGCGCAGTATTATCTGCCGGTGTTCGCCAGATATCCCATCGTTTTGGAACGCGGCGAAGGTCCGTATGTATATGATAACGAAGGCAAAAAATACCTCGATTTTTTAGCAGGTATTGCTGTCAATCTTCTCGGTCACGGCCATTCTGGTCTGGTAAAAGCTGTGGCGGAGCAGGCTGGAAAACTCATCCACTGCTCCAACCTGTACTATACGGAAGTGCAGGCTACGTTGGTGCAAAAGCTGGCGCAGCGCAGCGGCTTGGAACGTGTTTTTATCGCCAATAGCGGCGCGGAAGCGAACGAAGGCGCGATGAAGCTGGCGCGTAAATACGGCAAGCTGCAAAGCGAGAGCAAAGTGGAAATCATCACAGCTCAGCATAGCTTTCATGGACGCACCTTGGCGACCTTGACGGCGACAGCGCAGGAAAAATACCAAAAAGGCTATGAGCCATTGCCGCAGGGCTTTTCCCATGTTCCCTTTGGTGATTTGGCGGCGATGGAAGCGGCTGTTTCGGCTAAGACCTGCGCCGTATTGCTGGAGCCTATTCAAGGCGAAGGCGGCGTGCATGTGCCGCCGGCAGGGTACTTAAAAGCGGTACGCGAACTTTGCGACAAACATGGCGCTTTGCTCATTTTTGATGAAATCCAGACCGGCGTTGGCCGGACAGGCACTTTTTTTGCGTATGAGCAAGAAGGGATTACGCCTGATATTGTTACTCTGGCCAAAGGGCTTGCTGGCGGCGTGCCGATTGGCGCCTTCTTGGCCAAAGAAGAAGTGGCCCAGGTATTTCATGCCGGCGATCACGGCAGCACCTTCGGCGGCAATCCGTTGGCTTGTGCGGCGGCCTTGGCTGTCTTGGAAGCTATGGAGCAAGAAAACCTGCTGGATAATGCCAACAAGCTGGGGCAATTGCTGCAGGACAAACTGCGGCAGCTGGCGCAAAAATATCCGGGCATCATCACTACGGTTCGGGGCCGCGGCCTGATTGTTGGCGCGGAACTGGCCGGCCAGGGACGAGGCATTGTGGAAGCTTGCCTGGAAAAAGGCATTATTATCAATTGCACTGCAGGCAATGTGCTGCGGTTTGTACCGCCGCTAAATATTACTGCAGCGCATATAGAAGAAGTGATCGCTGTTCTGGACAGCGTGCTGAAAGAACACGGTGCGTTTTGACAGCGTGAGGAATATCTTTGTATAATGGAAAAAGCGAGGGATAGCCATGAGCCTATACGGCAGGGATTTTTTATCAATACAGGAATGGTCTACGGAAGAACTGGAACAAGTGCTGACGGTGGCGGCGGATTTGAAAAAAAAGCAACAGCAAGGAGAGGCGCATCCGATCTTGCGCGGTAAAACGCTGGGCATGATTTTCCAAAAATCCTCCACCCGCACCCGGGTTTCTTTCGAAGTCGGCATGTGGCAGCTCGGAGGGCAAGCGCTGTTTTTAAGCTCCAATGATCTGCAGATTGGCCGCGGCGAACCTGTAAAAGATACGGCCCGTGTGCTATCGCGCTACTTGGACGGCATTATGATTCGCACTTTTTCTCATGCGGAAGTGGAAGAGCTGGCTGCGTATGCGGATATTCCGGTCATTAACGGCCTTACGGACCGGCTGCATCCGTGTCAGGCGATGGCGGACCTTTTGACCATTCGAGAGCATAAAGGCTCTTTGAAAGGGTTAAAGATGGCCTACATCGGTGACGGCAACAATATGGTTCACTCACTGATGCATGGCTGTGCCAAATTCGGCATGGATATTTCCGTTTCCACTCCCACGGCATACGAGCCGAACGCGGGGATTGTAGCTGCGGCAAAGCAGGTGGCTCAAAACACCGGCAGTCGTATTGAGCTGACGCAAGACGTGCTGGAAGCAGCCGCCGGAGCGGATGTTCTCTACACCGACGTCTGGGCCAGCATGGGTATGGAAAGCGAACAGGTGGCGCGCCAGGCCGTTTTCAAAAACTATCAAATCAACCAGCAAGTGCTGGCTGCGGCCGATAAAAAGGCCATTGTCCTGCACTGTCTGCCGGCGCATCGCGGCGAAGAGATTACCGAAGACGTTCTGGAAGGTCCGCAATCGGTAGTCTTTGACGAAGCGGAAAACCGGCTGCATGTGCAAAAAGCCATCATGGCCCTGGTAATGGGCAAATAAGCGAGGAGGAAGTTACAATGAGTGAAATCAAAAAAGTGGTATTGGCCTACTCGGGAGGCCTGGATACTTCGGTAATCATTCCCTGGCTGAAAGAAAACTATAATGGCTGCGAGGTTATCGCCATGTGCGCCGATATCGGCCAAGGCGACGAACTGGATATCGTTCGGGAGAAAGCTATTGCTTCGGGCGCCAGCAAGATTTACGTCGAAGACTTGGTGAAACCCTTCCTGGAAGAGTATGTATGGCCGACGCTGAAAGCCGGCGCTGTATACGAAGGAAAATATCTGCTGGGCACCTCTTTCGCTCGGCCGTTGATCGCCAAAGCCATGGTGGCTATCGCTGAAAAAGAAGGCGCAGACGCTATCGCTCACGGCGCTACCGGTAAAGGCAATGACCAGGTTCGTTTTGAACTGACTGTGAAAGCCTTGGCTCCACATCTGAAAATTATCGCTCCTTGGCGGCTGTGGGACATTCGTTCTCGTGAAGACGCCATCGACTATGCGGAAAAACACAATGTTCCTGTGCCGGTTACTAAAAAACGCCCGTACAGCATGGATCGCAACATTTGGCATCTCAGCCATGAAGGCGCTGACTTGGAGTTCCCCTCCAACGAGCCGCCGATGGATTTGTACATGGTTACCAATCATCCGGAGCAGGCTCCTGATGAGGCGGAGTACTTAGAACTTGGTTTTGAAAAAGGCATCCCTGTCAGCGTCAACGGTGAAAAACTCGACAGCGTAGCTTTGGTGACCAAGCTGAACGCCATTGGCGCCAAGCACGGCATCGGCATTGCGGATATCGTAGAAAACCGTTTGGTGGGCATGAAGTCCCGCGGCGTATACGAAACTCCTGGCGGCGCTATTTTGTACTATGCTCATCGCGAGTTGGAATACCTTACGCTGGATCGGGCGACGCTGCACTTCAAAGAGCAGACCGCCATTCGTTACGGCGAACTGGTTTATGACGGCATGTGGTATTCGCCGCTGCGTGAAGCGCTGGACGCTTTTGTGGACAGCACGCAGCAAACCGTTACCGGCACTGTGCGCATGAAGCTGTATAAAGGCAACATTCTGAGCGCCGGCAGCAAGTCTCCGTATTCCTTGTACCATGAAGGCTTTGTTACCTTTGGCCGTGACGAAGTATACAATCAAGCGGATGCGGAAGGGTTTATCAACCTCTTCGGCTTGCCGCTCAAAGTGCGGGCACTGATGCAAAAAGAGGCAGGTATAAAATGAGTAAGAGCATGTGGGGTGGACGTTTCACCAAAACGACCGACGCCATGATGGAGGAGTTTAACTCCTCCATCTCTTTTGATAAGAGAATGTACAGAGAAGATATTGCCGGCAGCATGGCCCATGCGGCTATGCTGGCGCGGTGCGGCATCCTGACGGACGCAGAAGCCGCATCGATTCGTCAAGGACTGCAAGACATTCTGGCGGATATTGAAGCCGGTAATTTTTCCTTTGAAGTGTCTTTAGAAGACATTCACATGAATATTGAAAAGCGCTTGACCGAGCGCATCGGCGCTGTCGGCGGCAAGCTGCATACGGCGCGCAGCCGCAATGATCAGGTGGCGGTGGATACGCACATGTATGTGCGCCGGGAAATCGGCGAAATTGCGAAACTGCTGGAAGACTTGCAAAAGGCCTTTGTAGAGGCGGCGCAGAACAATCTGCAGGTTATTATGCCTGGCTACACGCACCTGCAGCGGGCGCAGCCGATTTTGTTCTCTCACCACATGATGGCGTACTTTTTCATGCTGGCGCGGGATTTTGAACGCCTCCAGGGCGTGCAGCGCCGGACGGACATTCTGCCCTTGGGGGCGGGAGCGCTGGCAGGCACAACCTTCCCGATCGACCGCCACTATGTGGCGGAGCAGCTTGGGTTTGCGCAAGTGTACCAAAACAGTCTGGATGCTGTAAGCGATCGCGACTACATTTTGGAATTCCTTTCCTTCGCGTCCATCCTGATGGTGCACTTATCTCGGATCAGTGAAGAAATCATTCTTTGGTCTTCAGCGGAGTTTGCTTTTATTGAACTGGATGACGCTCATTGTACAGGCTCCAGCATCATGCCTCAGAAGAAAAATCCCGATATGGCGGAACTGGTGCGCGGCAAAAGCGGCCGGGTCATTGGTCACTTGATGGCCATGTTGACGACGGTAAAAGGCTTGCCGTTGGCGTATAACAAGGATTTGCAGGAAGACAAGGAAGGCTTGTTTGATGCTATCGATACCATTAAATTCAGCTTAGCGGTCTATGCGGCCATGATCCGCGGCTTGCGGGTACGCCAGGAAAAGATGGAGCAGGCTGTGCGCCATGATTTCTCCAATGCCACCGATATGGCGGATTACCTGGTGAAAAAAGGGCTGCCTTTCCGCCAGGCTCATGAAGTGGTCGGTAAGACGGTACGGTATTGCATTGAACAGGAAAAATGGCTGATGGATTTATCCATCGCCGAGTTCCAACAGTTCTCAACGCTTTTCGAGGAAGATATCCTAGAAGCAATCAAGGTGGAGACTTGCGTGGAAAACCGCAATTCTTTCGGCGGCACGTCTCCGACACAGGTAAAGCTGGCTATGGAAGCTGCAGAAGAAATTATCCGAAAACAGCAAAGCTTCCTTGACATGTATACAAAAAACGATATATAATGGGTCTAATGCTAGCGGACTTATTACAGGTTGTATGCATGAGAAGGAGGCAGTCAGACTATGGCGGAAATTAAAGTAACAAAGGTAACTACACCCAAGGAGCTTCCCCCGCAGGATAAGCTCGGCTTTGGTCACTACTTTACGGACCACATGTTTGTCATGGATTATGAGACCGGTAAAGGGTGGCATTCGCCGCGGATTGAGCCTTATGGCGATTTTGACCTTTCTCCGGCGGCTATGATCCTTCATTACGGCCAAGGTATTTTTGAAGGAATTAAAGCCTTCAAAACCGATGATGACCGTGTTGTCATTTTCCGGACACGCGACTATCTTGCTCGGTTCAACCGCTCGGCGGATATTCTCTGTATTCCTCAGATGGACACGGAGCTGCTGCGGGAAGGACTGCATAAGCTGGTCGAACTGGAAAAACGCTGGGTGCCTAAAGGCGAAGGTACGTCCTTGTATGTACGTCCTTTTGTTATTGCCGACGATCCCTACGTGGGAGTAAAAAGTTCGGACCGCTATAAGCTGTTTATTATCCTTTCGCCGGTCGGCGCATATTACGCCGAAGGCTTTAATCCAGTAGCCATCAAAGTAGAAGATCATTATGTACGGGCTATCAAAGGCGGCCTTGGCGAAGCCAAAACGCCGGCGAACTACGCAGCCAGCTTGAAAGCGCAGATTGAAGCGAAGAAAGAAGGCTTTGCGCAGGTACTCTGGCTCGACGCCTGTGAGCGCAAGTACATTGAAGAAGTAGGTACGATGAATATCTGCTTTAAAATTGGCGGTAAAGTCATTACTCCGGCGCTGAATGGCAGCATCCTTGGCGGTATGACCCGGCGAACTGTGTTGGAGCTCTGTAAAGACTGGGGCGTACCGGCAGAAGAACGGGCTATTTCCATTGATGAAGTATTCGAAGCTCATGCCAAAGGGCAGCTGGAAGAAGTATTTGGCACAGGTACGGCAGCGGTTATCTCGCCGGTAGGCGAGCTTTGCTGGAAGGGACATAAGATCAGCATTCACGATAACAAGACTGGTCCTTTTGCGCAGAAGCTGTTTGATCATGTTACAGGTATTCAATCCGGCAAAATTGCCGACAAGTTCGGTTGGGTTGATGAAGTAACCAAAATTTAAGACTTTTTTCCCGGGTCCATGCGGTAAAAGCGTGGACCTGGTTTTTTTGAGACCGTCTATGGTCTCATTTTTGCACTTATACCAAGAAAATGCTGAAGGCAACCGAAAAAAATCAATTTGTAAAAAGGGATTGAGCTGCTAAAGAACGAATAAAAAATGAATATGTATGAATTTATGGGCTGAGTATGAGCAGCGTGAGGGGTTTTCGCCATGATGTCGCAAATTGAAGTGATCCTGGCCACGTTGAGCGGTCTTGACGTGATTGACATTATTATAGTTGCCTTTGTATTATATCGGTTGTATTATATGATTCGCGACACTCGCGCAGCGGCATTGGTAAAAGGGCTGATGCTGCTTCTTTTGGCTACGGCGGGAAGCAAGTGGCTGGGCTTAAATGTGGTCTACTGGCTGCTGCAAAAGACGGTTACTGTTATGCTCGTGGCTTTGCCTGTGGTGTTTCAACCGGAGCTGCGGCGAGCGTTGGAGCAATTAGGGCGCGGTAAGTTGTTTCGTAAGAACGCCTTTTTGAATGAGGAAGAAACCGAGGATTTCTTGCAGGAAATGGCTAAGGCCGTTGCGGTGCTCGCAAAAAACAAAATTGGCGCGCTATTGGTGCTGGAACGAGAGACTGGCTTGGGGGATTATACGGAAACAGGGATCAAAGTTGACGGTATTGTGTCCAATGAATTCCTGATTAATATTTTTATTCCTAATACGCCTATGCATGACGGCGCCGCGGTACTGCGCGGCAATCGTGTCCTGGCGGTGGGCTGTTTGCTTCCTTTGACGGAAGACCGCAGCTTAAGTAAAGAGCTGGGGACGCGTCACAGGGCGGCGATCGGTATAACGGAACAGACGGACGCCGTAGTGGTGGTAGTCAGCGAGGAAACCGGCACGATTTCCGTAGCGCGATCCGGTAAGCTGACCCGCTATTTAGATACGGAAAGCTTGAAGGAAATGCTGCGGCCCTTGGTTGTGCAGCGTCATACGAGTCTTGGGGACTTCTTTAATTGGAGGCAATAAGCTGTGATGCAGGGATTGGCGAACTTATTGCGCAGAAATTTGGCGATGAAGCTGTTAGCGCTTTTTTCCGCTATTTTTTTGTGGCTTTATGTAATGAATGAACAAAATCCGCCGGCAGAGGTCAGCTATAGCGTACCTGTAGAGGTACACAATCTGGCCAGCGATTTAGTAGTGCATCAATTGCCGGAAACCGTGCGCGTCCGTGTCAAAGGGCCGCGCAGCGCTGTGGCGTATTTGAATCCGGCGGATATGAAGGCGGTGCTGGACCTAAAGGGACTGAGCGAAGGGAAGCATACGCCCCGGTTTCAGGTCAATGTGCCTAGCGGCGTAGAATTGCTAGAGATTCAGCCGAACCCTGTACCTATTACCTTGGAAATGATTATCTCTAAAGTAGTGCCTGTAGAATTGCGCCTAAATGGCAGCCCAGAGCCGCAGACGGCTAGTGTGAAGACGGATTCTTCGGTGAAACAAGTGCGTATAGAAGGTCTGCGCAGCGCTGTAGCAGCGGTCAGCCAGGTCGTGGTAACCGTCGACGCCAGCGGCAAGGATGCTTCCTTTGAAGTGGAAGCTCCTATTTTGGCTTTAAATAGTGAAGGCCGGATGGCGGAAGGCGTCACCATTACACCCGATGTATCGCATGTGCTTGTTGCTTGGTCTAAACCGCAGATCAAGAAACAACTGGATGTGGAAGCCGCTTTCCAGGGGCAATTGCCGTTGGGAACCAAGATTACCCGTATGGTAATTGTGCCTAATAAGGTAGAAGCGCAAGGCGATAAGGCTGTGTTAGACGGAATGCCTTATATTTCTACGGAAATCATTGACTTATCGCAGGTGAATGGTAATATAGATCGGGAATTGAACTTGCAGGCGCAGCCGGGCGTGGTTTTCCAGCCGACTAAAGTACGTGTGCAAATTAGTGTAGAGCGCTAAAGCGTTTTTTAAAGATAGGAGCAAGCAGTTTGATAGTCATTCATAATTTTCGTACCGCTCTGGAGGATGAAACTCCTTTAGCCTCAGCCGCCGCTAAACGGCTGGGGCTAAAAGAAGCAGACATCCAAAAGGTGCGAATTGTCCGCCGGGCGGTGGACGCGCGGCGTAAGCCGCATATTTCTTTTGTCCATACCCTGCAGGTAGAAACGCCGCTGGAAAAGGCGGTATGCAAAAAACTTCGTAATGATCGGGATGTTGTTTTGGGACAGCCCAAAGAACGGCCTCCGATCCTCCTGGGAACAACGCCCTTAAGCGGGCGGCCTGTAGTAGTGGGCCTAGGCCCAGCAGGGCTCTTTGCCGCCTTGGCGTTGGCTCGGCATGGCTATCGGCCGCTGGTGCTGGAGCGAGGACGCGATGTGGAGCAGCGCAGCCGGGATGTGGCGGAGTTTTGGCAAACTGGGCGTCTGAATCCAGCGAGTAATGTGCAATTTGGCGAAGGCGGCGCCGGTACCTTTTCGGACGGCAAACTGACGACGCGGGTAAACCATCCGCGGATGCAGGAATTGCTGGAAATTATGGTGGAAGCTGGCGCGCCCCCGGAAATCGCCTATTTGCATAAGCCGCATGTGGGTACGGACTTATTGCGGCTGGTTGTTAAGAATTTGCGAGAAGAGATTAAGCGCCTAGGCGGCGAGGTACGCTTCGAGAATCAGGTTACTGATTTGCAGGTGACGGAAGGGCGCGTTGCCGCCGTTGAAATCAACGGACAAGAACGCGAGGACTGCGCGGCGGTTCTTTTGGGCATTGGCCACAGCGCACGGGACACATATGCGATGCTGCAGGCAAGAGGGGCGGCGATGGAAGCCAAGCCCTTCGCCATTGGCCTGCGCATTGAGCATCCGCAGGAAGTACTCGACCAGGCGCAATACGGCGCTGCTGCAGGGCATCCGCGCCTAGGGGCGGCTGATTATGCATTGGTCTATCATCATCCTAGCAACGGACGGACCGCGTACTCCTTTTGCATGTGCCCGGGCGGCTTGGTTATTGCCAGCGCTTCTGAAGAAGGCGGCGTTGTGACGAACGGCATGAGCCTCTACAGCCGCGCTTCGGGGCTTGCCAATAGTGCGTTGGTTGTGAATGTACTGCCGGAGGATCATGACGGCACTCCTTTGGGGGGCGTAGCTTTCCAGCGGCAGTGGGAGCAAGCGGCTTTTGCTGCCGCTGGCGGCGGTTATGCCGCGCCAGCCCAGGCGGTGGGGGATTTTTTGCACGGCCATGACGGCAACACGGAGTTTTTAACCTCCCCAAGCTATCGGCCAGGCATCAAACGAACCCAGTTAGGCGCTTGCCTGCCTGCTTTTGTCGGTGATACCCTGCGGCAGGCGCTGCCGGACTTTGGCCGAAAGATTAAGGGCTTTGATCATCCGGGAGCGGTCTTGACCGGTGTAGAGACGCGTACTTCTGCGCCGCTTCGTATTTTGCGAGGCCGGGATTTTCAATCTCTTACGTTGCAGGGCTTGTATCCTTTGGGAGAGGGCGCTGGTTACGCCGGAGGCATTATGAGCGCGGCTCTTGACGGGTATATGGCGGCGTTGTCGCTAATGGAGTCGTATGGACCGCCGCGTTAGGCGGCATGGTTAAAGATTTTCTAGAGGGGGATTTTAAATACTATGGCAAGATTGTTTGGAACCGACGGAGTGCGGGGGATTGCAAATAAAGAACTGACGCCGGAATTGGCATTTCGGCTGGGCTGGGCGGCGACCACCTATTTCGGGCGGCATAGTAAAAGCCAGCCGACCATTTTGATTGGCCGCGATACTCGCTTATCGGGTCCGATGCTGGAAGCGGCATTGTCCGCCGGCATTTGCGCTGCTGGAGGTAAAGCGGTGCTTTTGGGCGTAGTGCCAACGCCGGCAGTAGCTTATTTGACACATTCTTGTAAAGCCCAGGCAGGCGCTGTTATTTCTGCGTCGCATAATCCGTACCCGGATAACGGCATCAAGTTTTTTGCCGGCACAGGCTATAAGCTGCCTGATGAAGTAGAAGACCAGCTCGAAGAGCTTGTGCTGTCTTGCGACGAAAAAGGCGGCAAGCGCCCGACTGGCGCTCAGGTTGGTACTATTGAACAGGGACATGAGCTTTTAGATCGGTATTTAGATTACTTAGCCGGAACCATCAAAGGCGATTTACAAGGCCTGCGCGTAGTTCTGGACTGCGCCAATGGAGCCGCCTTTGAAGCGGCGCCGCGCATCTTAGAGCGTTTGGGCGCAGACGTTACGGTGATGTATAATCAACCTGACGGGATTAATATCAATGAAGGCTGCGGTTCTACGCACCTGGAAGCGCTGCAGCGAGAAGTGCTGCAGCAAAAAGCGCATGTGGGAATTGCCAACGACGGCGACGCTGACCGGTGCCTTGTTGTAGATGAAAAAGGAAATATTGTTGACGGCGACCAGATCATGGTCATTTGCGCCTTGGCTCTTTTGCGTCAAGGAAAGCTCAAAGAGCACACGCTGGTGGCGACGGTCATGAGCAACTTGGGGCTGCATCAGGCGATCCGCAAAGAAGGCGGCACGGTGGTAGTGACGCCGGTAGGCGACCGCTATGTCCTCGAAGCCATGCGGGCTTCCGGTTTTTCATTAGGCGGCGAGCAGTCCGGTCACATCATTTTCCGCCAGTTTAGCACTACCGGCGACGGCATTTTGACGGCGCTGCAGCTGTTGGCGAACTTGAAGGAAAGCGGCAAAGCCATGTCTGAACTGGCAGGCGTGATGACGCGGTTCCCGCAGGTGTTGGTCAATGTACGCGTAGGAACCAAAGACGGCTGGCAGGATAATGAGGCCATCTGCGAAGCGATTGAAAAGGCGGAATCCGTTTTGGGCGAAGAAGGTCGCATTCTGGTGCGCGCTTCCGGTACGGAAAAGCTGATTCGCGTGATGGCGGAAGGTCCGGTGCAAGAACAGCTTGACTCTCTGGCGCAGGAAGTGGCGGCTGTTATTGACCGCGAACAAGCTTAAAGGAAGTCGTAAGACAGAAGTAAGTTGACCAAACGGCGGACGTCGAGTACAATAGCCATATATGACGTTGCGAAGGAGCACGGGAGGTGCTCCTTCGTTTACTGTCAGGCTGGTTTTGCCCCAAGGAGGTGGAAGCAGCAAGGCAAGCAAAGCCGACCATGAAGCGCTGGCTCTTGATTGTGTTACAGTCAAGAGGACGAGGAAGAGGAGCATCGAGATGATCAGCGGATGCCTCTCGGCGGGCCTGCAGCCGCAAAAAGACGACAAAACCCGAGGGTGACCGCGGGGACAATGCGTCTTGGCAGGAACCTCCCTAAGAAGTGTAAGCAGGAGGATACTATTATGTGTGGTATTGTTGGTTATATTGGTCCCGATCAGGCGACTCCATTTTTGTTGGAAGGCTTGAGCAAGCTGGAGTATCGCGGGTATGATTCCGCAGGCATTGCGGTTTTCGACGGCGCTAAAGTGAATGTGGAAAAAAGCGTCGGACGTCTGAATGCTCTTTGCAAACGCCTGGAAAATCGGGCGCCTCAAGGACATGTCGGTATTGGACATACCCGCTGGGCGACCCATGGACGTCCGTCGGACGTCAATTCCCATCCTCATACGGACTGCACCGGCAAGTTTACGGTGGTGCATAACGGGATTATTGAGAACTATCTGGAACTGAAAGAAGACTTGATTGCTAAAGGCCATGTCTTTACTTCCGAGACGGATACGGAAGTCGTGGCGCATTTGCTGGAAGAGCATTACCAGGGAAACTTTGAAGAAGCCGTAAAAAAAGTTTTGGCTGAAATCGAAGGTTCTTATGCGTTGGTATTCTTGTCGGAAGAAGATCCGGACAAGCTGATTTGCACCAAACAGGACAATCCCCTGGTTATCGGCTTGGGCGAAGGGGAAAACTTCATCGCGTCCGATATCCCCGCCATCATCAAGCGTACCCGCCGTACGTATATTCTCAGCGACGGTGAAATGGCCATCGTGACCAAGGACGCGGTTTGGGTGATGAATCGCCAAGGCGTACCTGTTACCAAAAAAGTATTCGAAGTAAAATGGGATGCGGAAGCTGCGGAAAAAGGCGGCTACGAGCATTTCATGATTAAAGAAATCTATGAGCAGCCTAAAGCGGTGCGGGAAACCATGACTGGACGGCTGGCAAAAGACGACAGCCATATCGTGTTTGAAGAGTTGAAATGGTCCCGTCATGATATGGACAATATCAGCAAAATTGCCATTGTGGCCTGCGGTACGGCGTATCATGCAGGCATGGTGGGCAAGAACTTCATTGAGCGCTTGGTACGCATTCCGGTGGAAGTGGATATCGCTTCCGAGTTCCGCTACCGTTCGCCCTTGATCGACGAAAAAACGCTGACCATTGTCATCAGCCAATCCGGTGAAACCAGCGATACCCTGGCGGCGCTGAAAGAAGCCAAGCGCCTTGGCTCGCGCACGCTGGCGGTTACCAACGTGCTGGGCTCGTCCATTGCCAGGGAAGCGGACCAAGTAGTGTACACTCTGGCTGGTCCGGAGATTTCCGTAGCTTCCACCAAAGCCTATACGACGCAGCTGGTTACGCTGTGCATGCTGAGCATCTATATGGCAGGCCTCAAAGAAACCTTGCCGTCCGAACGAATCCAAGAACTCATTCGCGGCCTGCGGGAGCTGCCTGCCCAGGCGCATGAAATCCTGGAAGACGTAGAGCCTATTAAAACCTTTGCGCAGCAATACGGCTTCAGCGAAGACGTGTTCTTCATCGGCCGTTCGTTGGACTACGCCGTGGCGTTGGAAGGCGCTCTAAAGCTCAAAGAAATCTCCTACATCCATGCGGAAGCCTATGCGGCTGGCGAACTCAAACACGGCACCTTGGCTTTGATCATTGAAGGCGTGCCGGTTATCGCGCTGGCTACACAGACCGACGTGTATGAGAAAACGCTGAGCAATATTAAAGAAGTCAAGGCGCGGGACGCCGTCGTTATCGGCATTGGCCTCAAAGGCGATGAGCAGCTGAAAAAGTATGTGGATCATGTCATTCAGATTCCTGCGACCGATAAATACCTGGCGCCGCTGCTGGCGGTCATTCCGCTGCAGCTCCTGGCTTACTACGCCGCCGTCACTCGTGGCTGCGACGTAGATAAACCGCGTAACCTTGCAAAAAGTGTCACAGTTGAATAACAAGAACTGACCGTGTAAACGATTAAAACCGCTCGTTCATGATAATCTTAAAACAGATTATCATGAAGGGCGGTTTTGTTTTAAGCAAAGGAATAGTTCCGGTTGAATGCGTAGTTTAACGTTGAAAAAGTGAGAATAAGATGGTTTGAGATAACAACTAAAGAGACTGCAGGAAAGAGTGTGCAGGAAATTTTTACAAAAAGTAGAATTACTATGTGATTATAAAGAGATGGGGTGCTTTATGGGAAAAAGAATCGTCATGGGAGTTATCGTATCGTTGCTTTTTTCAATGTCGGTGTGTTTGGCTGGAGAAAAATCGGTGTATGTTATCAATCATGTTTTTACGGATGCCGTTTATAGGGTCAATGGAATGTTTGTGTTAAACGGATCGCCTGCGTTGGGATTTAAACTGCCGGCAGGCGTTAATGCCGCTACAGTAACTTATGATACGCTGGATCAAGTAATGCTGAGCAAGGGCAGACATATTATCTATGCTAAAATTATAGATTTGACAAACGACAAGGAAATAAAAAAGACAAAAGCATCGATGATTGAAGCTGACGTAGAAAACTATAAATATGGCTATAATGTTAAGTGGAATTATACGACTGAGCGCGGTCTCTTTGGCTACCAACTGGTTGTGGATGATGAAGTAGTTGGAACGTTTGCCATAACCATTAACTAGTTGCCGCGTGCGGTTCTTTCTCAAGCTTTATTACCGCATTATAAATGAAAAACCGCTCGTTGATGGTATTCTTACAATAGATTATCATGAAGAGCGGTTTTTTGTTTCTGTCTAAAATCTGTTAGCGGATTTTGCTTTTTCAAAACGGTAACAGGAGAGCCATCTTGTTTAGGGTTTAAGTCTTTCGTTGGGGAGCGTATCCTTTATTCAAAGAAAGCAGGGGGGAGCTATGCTTCAAGAACATCAGACGAAGGCAAATTTGAGGGAAGTATGCTTGGCCTTTCTGCGGCTAGGTACGTTGTCTTTTGGCGGTCCGGCTGCGCATATTGCCATGATGGAAAACGAATTTGTACAAAAACGTCAATGGCTGGAGCGAGGCAAGTTTCTTGAGCTAGTAGGCGCGTCTAATTTAATTCCGGGGCCTACATCGACAGAACTTGCCATTTATATCGGCTATCTAAAAGCTGGCTGGCCGGGGCTAATTGGTGCGGGCGTTTTTTTCATTCTGCCGGCCATGCTGATTGTTTTGTTTTTAGCGCATATGTATGTCTTGTATGGAGAATTACCGCAAGTTTCCTTCGCTCTTTATGGCGTAAAACCTGTAATAGTAGCGATTATTGCTCAAGCGATTTGGAATTTGGGGAAAACGGCAATTAAAGACATCCCAGGGATGTTAATCGGCGGAATGGCCTTGGCTCTTGCTTTTTTTGCTAGTAATCCATTGTTTCTTTTGGTGCTGAGCGGCTTGGGCATGATAGCGATAAAAAGAGCGCAAAAGATAAAAATGAATGTATTGTTGACGCCGATGCTTGCCGTTATGGATGTGACGAAAAGTGAGATCGCCCAGGCTGCAGTTGGCGCTAAGCTTTCATTAGCAACGTTGTTCGTTACGTTTTTTAAAATCGGAGCGGTTTTGTATGGCAGCGGCTATGTTTTGCTGGCCTTTTTATGGACGGACTTTGTGCAAAATTACCAAGTGCTTACTTCTCAGCAACTGTTGGATGCCGTGGCGATTGGCCAGATTACCCCTGGACCGGTGTTTACGACAGCAACCTTTATTGGCTATGTCATTGCCGGGCTTCCAGGCGCGATCATTGCTACAGTTGCTATTTTCTTGCCGTCTTTTATCTTTGTACCTGTCATAAGTCTCTTTTTGAAGAAAATCAAAAACTCGGCAATGGCATCAGATTTTCTTGCAGGCGTAATCGTGGCTTCTCTAGCTCTTATGGCTTCGGTTACTTGGACGCTGGCGGTTTCTTCGGTGATTGACGGGCTGACGGCCATACTGGGGGGGCTTTCTCTTATTGCTGTTTTTAAGTACCGCATCAATACTACTTGGCTTATCTTTGCCGGTGGTGCGATCGGATTTCTTCAATTCTTGTTTTGAATTTTAAAGCGTGACATGAAGTAAATGAAGTGCAGAAACTCACATTGAGTTCATGCACTTTTTTTATAGCAAAGTATGGTTTGATAATGGTGTTACATACCACCGTTTTGAAAGTAAATAACATGGAAATAATAGTCAAAAAAGATGAAAGTTGAAGGGTATTTTTAACTAAGAAAGAATAATACCAAATTATAAGGGACTGATTTAATGAAAGAGAGTAAGCGTCGAATCATGCAAAGGAGGGTTTAAAAATGGGATTTTTCAATGACCTGAAAGTTGCAACGAAGCTAGCTTTTTTAACGTTTGTGGCCTTTGTTTCTTTGTGTATCGTTAGCGGCGTGGGGTACTATACTACCCAGCAAGGCAGCCTTATGATGAATGCGATGTACGAAGAAGGCTTTGTTCCTAATGATGCGATTACAAGCATGCTAACGGTTGTTAATGAAAACAATGCTTATCTATTGGAGTTGATGGTAACTACCGATGACAATATGAATAACGTGCTGAAGAATAAACTTGCTAAAAATGTCGAAGAGTCTAATCGTCTAGTAGCTAAAATGAATAAAGTGAATTTAGATGCCAAAGGGGCGGCCTTATGGAGCGATATAAAAAAGGCGCAAGGCCCTTATCGCGAAACTCGGAATGAAATTCTTGAGCTGGCCCTCCAGAATAAGAATGCGGAAGCTTATGCGATTTATACGTCCAAACTGGTTCCGTTAAGTAATGCTTATATAGGGAAAGTAAAAGAACTATCAAGCTATTATACGGAGATAGGGAAAAGGATTAATAATGACAATCAAGCGGCCGCTGCCGTAACCACAAGAACGTTAATTGGAATATCCTTTGTTGCCTTGATCATATTGAGCGGATTTTCCTTCTTTATATCCAAAATCATTACCGTTCCTTTGCGAAAAATGGTAGCCGCTTGTGGGGAATTTGCACAAGGTGATTTTCGGGAGAAACCACGTACGGTTGTTCGAAAAGATGAACTCGGACAGTTGGCGGATTCTCTTTCTGATATGCGTGATAGCTTGCGTGGGGTGTTAAAGCATGTTAATGAATCCTCAGAACAAGTGGCGGCTTCTTCCGAAGAGTTGACAGCCAGCGCCGATCAATCCGCCCATGCGGCAACGGCAGTTGCAATTTCTATCAACAATGTCGCAAAAGGAACGGAAAATCAATTGAAAGAAAGCAATACAACGGCGGAGGTTGTAGAGCAAATGTCTGCCGGGATTGAGCAGGCCGCAGCTACCTCAAACCAGGTGGCTTCTCAGTCGGTACAAGCTGCGCAAAAAGCGAAAGACGGTAATGCGGCTATTGAAAAAGCAGTTACACAAATGGCTCATATTGAAGACTCGGTAACCAATTCAGCGCAGGTGGTCACTAAACTGGGCGAACGGTCTAAAGAAATCGGGCAGATTGTTGATACGATATCAGGAATTGCGGCGCAAACGAATTTATTAGCGTTAAATGCTGCTATTGAAGCGGCGCGGGCGGGGGAACAAGGCCGCGGGTTTGCTGTGGTTGCCGATGAAGTGCGAAAGCTTGCAGAGCAGTCGCAAGATGCGGCCAAACAAATATCTGAGTTAATTAGTGAGATTCAAGGCGAAACCGATAAAGCCGTTAGAGCGATGGCGGAAGGAACGGAAGAGGTTAAAATTGGGGCGACTGTGGTCAACACGGCGGGAGCAACTTTTGAAGAGATTGCTCAAGTAGTTACGGATGTAGCCGAGCAAGTACGCGAAATTTCTGCAGTCATGCAGGAACTGGCCGGCTCTAGTCAACAAATTGTCTCGTCGGTAAGAGAAATAAATAAACTCTGTCAAGATTCGTCGGGAGAAGCTCAATCTGTGTCGGCGGCAACGGAAGAGCAGACGGCATCTATGGAAGAAATTGCTTCGGCGAGTCAAAGTTTATCGAAGCTGGCCCAAGATTTACAAACGGAAATCAGCAAATTTCGTATATAGTTAGGGCTGCTCTAGTAGGGTTAAGCTGAACACAATGTGAAAGCGACCAAGAGTGGTTACCTCATTGAGGAGATAACCACTCTTGGTCTATCATGGCGTGGTGTTGCTATGGCTCCTAATTTGTGGCGCTTTATTGGGGACGTCCTTAAGGTATGGTGTATTCAACAAAACCCTTATAGGAAAAGAAGGAATACATCTTTGGGGGCGAGAAATATAACTGAAAATTCTATAAAAACTACTTTGGCTATCAAAAACGGTTATTGAAGGGATGTGAGCGAATGCAGTTTCTAAACGACTTGCGAGTGGGGAATAAGCTTGGTATTTTGATTGTTATTGCAGTTATTGCGGTTGGTATTGTGGGATGCGTAGGTTATTTTTCTTTAAAACAAAGTAGTGAGCTATTAACGTCTACGTATGAGCAGCGTTTGGTGCCGATACGGTTGCTTTCAGAGAATGGCGCGAATGCAAGAGGCGTGAGCGCAGCGGTCTTAGAATTGATGCTGACTACCGATGACAAGAAAAACCAAGAATTGAAGGCCTTTATTTCTGAGCGAATTAAACGAAACAATGAAATTATGGAAGTGATTGAAAAAGTTCCGAAAGATAATAAAACTACAGAGCTTTTAGATGCTGTAAAAGATTCGCAAAAGAAAAATCGCGAAGCTAGAAATCAGGTTTTAGAGTTAGCCATGCAAAATAAAAATGCAGAAGCCTATGCAGTATATGTCAGCAGTTTGAATCCGCTGACATTACGTTATATTGAAAACCTAGAAAAGCTCATCGCTTACTATGCGGAGATTTCGGAGCGAACCAATCAGACCAGTAAAGAAGAGGTAGCAAAGGCCGTAATGACGATGCTGGGGGTCAGCTTGTTGTTGTTAGTTGTATTGGGAGTGGTTGGAAAATTGATTTCCAAGGCCATTACGGCGCCGTTGCAATTGATGGTTTCCGTTTGCGAAGGTTTTGCGCAGGGGGATTTTCGGGATAAGCCGCGAAGCATAGTTCGAAAGGATGAAATCGGCAGGCTGGCGGATACGCTTGCGGATATGCGTACCAGCTTGCGTTTGATCTTTAAGCATGTGAACGAATCAGCGGAGCAGGTGGCGGCTGCTTCGGAAGAATTGACGGCTAGCGCTGATCAATCGGCGCATGCAGTAACGGCTGTAGCCTCGTCGATCATGGAAGTCGCTCAAGGGGCGGATAAACAGCTTGGAGCGGCGGAAAATGCGACTCATGTAGTCGATGAAATGTCTTCAGGCATTCAAACGGCAGCCGGTAATTCGGAGCAAATGGCGCAGCAATCGGCGCTGGCGGCTCGGAAAGCCAAAAATGGGAATGAAGCGATTGGGAAAGCGGTTTCCCAGATGTCGACAATTGAAGAATCGGTTAATCATTCGGCCCAGGTGGTCGAAAAGCTGGGGAAACGCTCAGAGGAAATTGGTCAAATCATCGAGACGATAGCCGGGATTGCTTCGCAGACAAGCTTATTGTCGCTTAATGCAGCCATTGAAGCCGCTCGCGCAGGCGAACAAGGGCGGGGCTTTGCTGTAGTGGCGGACGAGGTCCGAAAACTGGCGGATCAGTCGCAAGAGGCGGCCAAGAAGATTGCAGAGTTGATTGGCGAAATTCAACAGGACACTAAGAATGCGGTAACGGCGATGGAAAGCGGTACGCGAGAGGTGCAACTGGGGGCGAACGTAGTTAAAGTGGCAGGAGATACGTTTGGAGAAATTGCCACCCTGGTAGATGGCGTATCCGAGCAGGTGGGCGATATATCGACCTCCATGCAGCGTTTGGCGGTATCTGCACAGCAAATTGTTAGGACTGTGAAGGAAATTGAAGTGTTGAGCAAACAGACTTCTGGAGAGGCGCAGTCGGTTTCGGCCGCTACGGAAGAGCAATCTGCGTCAATGGAAGAAATTGCATCGGCAAGTCAAAGCTTGGCAAAGTTAGCCCAAGAATTGCAAACGGAAATTCAGAAGTTTCGTACTTGAATAAGGCGAAGGGGGCGGTGCTGAAACGTTGTTTCAGCACCGCCCCCTATTGGCTTTTTTCAGAATGGTTAATTTAAGTCTCCGTCTTTATAATAGCGGGTTCCTTTGAGCGCAATCTCTAGCGCTAATCCGGAATCGGTCATTTGGTACATCCAAATGCCCTCGGAGACGCTGGCGGCTCCTTCCAAGGCGCCGCCGGAAACGCTGTCGGTGGCGGCAGCGGTAGCTTGACCGCCGAAGTCCCATCCTTTATTGACAAAACGGTTAAAGGCGTCCTGAGTATCAAAAACAAAGATCACGTTGTACTTTTTTACGCCCAGTCCTAGACCGACTTGGCCTTCGGCCATTTTCATAAAGGTTTCCGCACCGCTTTGGTTATTGACGGCAATTCCTTTGCCGTGGCCACTGCCCAGCAGGAAAATTTTGATGCCTGTATTTTGGAAGACTGCATAACCAGCAGCGTTTTCAACCGCTTCACGGGCGGAAGGGCGGGCGTCGTAGAGTCGATTTAACGCAGTCGAGGCCATGTTGCGTACATCTTGACGCTTTTCTTCTTTGGTAGCGGCTTCGGCTGAAGAAAGAGAACCAAGGAATAAGCAAACAAGAGCGATTAGGCTAAGACGCATGATGATGGATTTTGACAAGATAAAAACCTCCTTGAATTTAAGTTCTAACGACCAGAAAAAGAGACTTTGAGTGCAAAATCACTAAGTCTGTTAGTTCTCGCTCTGTAAGAAATAATCCTGTTTATTGTTAAAAATCCTTTAGCGATAAAAAATAGCTTTGAACTTTCTTAGAAAACATGTAAAATGTTTTTAGTGTGCTATTAACTTTGCTGCTGGAGATGCACAAAATGGATGATAAATGGAGCGAATTTATGGGATTTCCTTCGTGCCGGCCAGATATTTGGGAAGAATTGCGCCAAGGC
This sequence comes from Anaeromusa acidaminophila DSM 3853, assembly GCF_000374545.1. Lineage (NCBI taxonomy): Bacteria > Bacillati > Bacillota > Negativicutes > Selenomonadales > Sporomusaceae > Anaeromusa > Anaeromusa burkinensis. The sequence goes on along the minus strand of NZ_KB894592.1, from coordinate 68,413 downwards.
GAGGCAAAGCTACGGCGGCTGGCTTTTTATGATAATTTGACAGGGCTACCTAATCGTACGTATTTGCTGCATTTGCTGGAGGAAATGGCGGCCTCTTGTCAGGGCGCTGTTATTTCCATTGATTTGAATAATTTTCAGACGGTGAATGATTCCATGGGAGAAGACTGCGGTGATTTGCTGTTGCAGCAGGTCGCCGGGCGTCTGCGTGAGTCTTTGGATGAAAGCTGTGTGCTGGCGCGTACTTCTAGTGATGAATTTGTAGCGGTTTGTCCGGCGATGACGCCGGAGCGTTTGAATATTTCCGGCTGGGTGGGAAATATGGCGGAAATGTTCCGAGATCCCTTTGTCGTTAAAGAGCAATCTTGTCATCTGAGCGCCAGTTTTGGCGTAGCCATGTATCCCAAACATGGCACTTCGGCTACGCAAGTGATGCAGCATGCGAATGTAGCGTTGTATGAAGTGAAAAAAAGGGGCAAAAAGGGCTGGGTTCTTTTTGAACCGTCCATGAAACAGCGCTTACAGCGAAAAACGACGCTGGAGCAGAACCTGTATCAGGCGTTAAAAAATGAAGAATTCTTTTTGGAATATCAGCCGGTAGTAGATCCGCGTACTCGGGAAGTGGTTCAATTAGAAGCGTTAGTTCGTTGGCACCGCTTGAAAGAAGGCATTATTTCGCCGGGAGATTTTATTCCGCTGGCGGAGGAAAATGGACTGATTGAGGCCATTGGCCTATGGGTGTTGGAAGAGGCTTGCGCCTATGCTGTGGAACTGCGGAAAGTAACGGGGCGCAATTTGCGCATGGCGGTTAACGTATCGGCTAAACAAATTGAGCAGGCTGGTTTTGTTTGCCAGGTTTTAGATGTCCTGGAGCGAACGGGGCTGCCGCCGGCGGCGTTGGAATTGGAAATCACCGAAAGCCTGCTGATCGCTTCTTTTGATAAGGCCGTAAAGGTCTTGCATGAGCTAGGTGATGCAGGGGTACGGTTTTCTTTGGACGATTTCGGTACCGGCTATTCTTCTTTGACCTATTTAACAAAGCTTCCGATTCATACGGTGAAGCTGGATAAAACTTTCATTCAGGATATTCAAAATGATCCGGTATTTGAAGCGGTTGTGCGCAGTGTGATCGAGATGTCTCATCATCTGTCATTGCGGGTTGTGGCGGAAGGCGTTGAGTCAAGAGAACAGTTCCGTCATTTGTGCAAATTGAACTGCGATTATTTGCAGGGCTATTGGTTTAGCCCACCGTTGCCGCAAGGGAAAATACGCCGGTTCTTAGATTTGTGGACTGCTCAGAGATTGTGCCATTTATGGTTTGTAGAGGAGTCGTCCGGGCCTTCCTAAATTTAATCGAAAAGCTGTACGCCTGAGGCGGCAGCTTTTTTTATTAAATTCCGCCGAATATTCAAGAATGTTTGTTGTCAATATCAAAAACAAAGGGTAAACTAAGTATACAAGAAAAACGGAAACGTCCGTTATTGGATCGTTTCACGAAGGGTGGAGGCAAAAAGATGGAACAGTGGCAGAAAAGCTTAGCCGCAGGCGAAAAGCAACTGGTGGAAGATCGACGTGATGTGCACCGCTATGCGGAAACAGGCTGGACGGAATACCGGACGGCGGCCAAAGTGGCGGAACGGCTGGAACAACTTGGGTATGTGCTGACCGTAGGGAAAGACGCCTTGCGCGACGAAGATCGCATGGGGGTTCCAAAAGCGGAGGTCTTGGCGGAGCAGGAGGCGCGGGCGTTGCAGCAAGGAACGCCGGAAAAATGGCTTGACCGGATGCGCGGCGGTTTTACGGCGCTGTGGGCGGATATGGATTGCGGCGAGGGGCCGTTGGTGGCGCTGCGCTTTGATTTGGATGCCAATGATTGTGTGGAAAGTACAGAAGAAGCGCATCGGCCGCAGGCGGCAGGTTTTGCTTCGGTACAGGCGGGCGCTATGCATGCTTGCGGCCATGACGGCCATGTAGCGGTTGGACTGGCGGTGGCGGTAGCTCTGGCGGCGCAGCGCAGCCAGTTGCGCGGGAAAATACGCCTTATTTTCCAGCCTGCGGAAGAAGGCGTGCGCGGAGCTAAAGCGATGGTCAGCGCTGGCGCGGTAAAAAATGTGGATTATTTATTGGGGGCGCATATTGGCTTTAAAGCGACTCGGACCGGCCAAGTTATTTGCGGCACCGACAATTTTTTGGCGACTACAAAGATGGATGTCACGTACTCGGGCGTGTCTTCACATGCCGGAGCATTTCCGGAACAAGGGAAAAATGCCTTGTTAGCTGCTTGTTCGGCGGCATTGAACCTTCATGCGATTTCTCGTCATGGCGGCGGCGCTACGCGCATTACCGTTGGCACGCTTCATGCAGGACAGGGACGAAATGTGATTCCTCCAAACGCTTTTTTTCAGTTGGAAACGAGAGGCGCTACCAGCGAACTGGATGAATACATGCAGGGCGAAGCGCGGCGCATTATTGAAGCGGCGGCGGCTATGTGGGATGTAACCTATCAGATTGATGTGGTAGGCGGTACTAAAGGCGGGGAAAGTGACACCGAAGTAATAGCTAAGGTGGAGAGCGCTGCTAGAAGCATTCCTTTCTTCACGGAGATTGAAACACGCGTTGATTTTGGCGCGTCCGAAGATTTCGCCTATCTTTTGAGCGCTGTGCAAGAGCAAGGCGGCAAGGGGTGCTATACGATGTTTGGCGCGAAGTTAGCGGCGGGACATCATAATGGACGCTTTGATTTTGATGAGGCCGTGCTGGCGCCAGCGGCGGAATTGTTAGTTCGTAGTGCGTTGCAGCTCTTAGAGTCTGAATAAATTTGCTCTTCAAAAATAAAAAAAAGCACTAGGTAAAAGAAGCTCTTTGTGATATTATGTATTTGGATGTTATTTCAACTTTCTGTATGGTGAGGAGGAAGACAAATGGCTTACAAAATTAGCGATGCTTGCATTCAGTGTGGTGCTTGCGAATCCACTTGCCCGGTTGGAGCTATCTCCCAAGGCGACACTCAGTTTGTAATCGATGCAGGTACCTGTATTGATTGCGGCGCTTGTGCTGCTACCTGTCCGGTTAGCGCCATTAGCCCCGAATAAGCTTTACTTACAAAAAAGCCTGTCCTATCAAGGACAGGCTTTTTTTATTGCTTGTTTTGACTTTTTGATAAAATAAAAGTCAAAAGGTCTAAAAAATACTTGTGCTGTGAAAATCCCTTTGCTACAATAAGATTAAAAGATACCCAAAGGAGGGATTTTCTATGAACCAAGAACAATATCAACCGCAGGCGTTGGAAGTTATACAAACGGCGCAGCAGATTGCCGCCGTACAGTACCATCAGGAATTGACGGGCAAGCATTTGCTAGTAGCACTTTTGAGGGAAAGCGAGGCGCGCTGGAATCGCTTTTGGGAGACGCTGGGCTTAGAACGAAGCCGTCTTTTACAGGAAGCGGAAGCTTTATTGAATTCGCAGCCTCAGGTACGGGGGCAGGAGGGGCAGCTTCGTCCTAGTACGGCCTTTGTTCGGATTATGGCGGTGGCGGAACGTCTGGCCAAAGAAGAAAAACAATTAGTGGCGCCGTTGCATTTGCTGCTGGCCTTGGCGGATGATGGCGAGCAAGAGGTTGTAGCCTGGTTTCGTAAGCATGGTCTGAGTCGTTCCAAACTGCGTCAGAGTTGGCCCCAAGAAACTGCCGCTGATGAGGCGCAGGAAATGTTGGCTCGCTATGGACGGGACTTAACGGTAGCCGCTAAAGAGGGAAAGTTGGACCCTGTAATCGGCCGGGACGAGGAAATTCGACGCACTATCGAAATTCTCAGCCGGCGCAGCAAGAACAACCCGGTTCTTATTGGCGAGCCAGGCGTCGGGAAAACGGCGATAGTAGAAGGCTTGGCTCGACGTATCGTGGCTGGCGACGTGCCGGAGTCTCTCAAAGAAAAGACCCTATACTCTTTGGATTTGGGAGCGCTGCTCGCAGGCGCAAAATTCCGAGGCGAGTTTGAAGAACGTCTAAAAAATGTTTTGAAGACGGTGGCTCAGTCCGAAGGCGCCATGCTGCTTTTTATTGACGAACTGCATACGGTAGTCGGAGCTGGAGCGGCGGAAGGGGCCATGGATGCAGGCAACTTGCTGAAACCTCTTCTGGCCAGGGGTGAGCTGCGCTGTATCGGCGCTACTACCCTGGGCGAATATCGCAAGCACATCGAAAAGGATGCCGCCCTGGAACGGCGTTTTCAGCCGGTTCTCGTGGCGCCGCCGTCAGTGGAAGATACGGTTTCTATTCTGCGGGGACTGAAGGATCGCTATGAGGTGCATCATGGCGTGCGGATTACGGATGCGGCTTTAGTGGCGGCGGCAACCTTGTCGGACCGTTATATCAGCGACCGCTTTTTGCCGGATAAGGCGATTGATTTGATGGATGAAGCGGCTGCTAAGCTGCGCACAGAGATTGATTCCATGCCTAGCGAGCTGGACGAAATTATGCGTCGGCTGATGCAATTGGAAATAGAAGAAAAAGCGCTGGCTAAAGAAGAAGGCGCTGCGGTTGCTGAAAAACTACAGCAACTGCGGATGGAAGTAGCTAGGCTGCGCGAACAGGAAACGGCCTTGCGGCAGCGTTGGGATGCAGAGAAACAAGAAATTTTTGCCCAGCGTAATTTGAAGAAGGAAATGGAATCGTTGCGGGCGCAGATGGAAGAGGCTGAGCGCGCTTATGATTTAAACCGTTTAGCCGAGCTCAAGTATGGGCGGCTGCCGGAGCTGGAAAAGCAAATGGCGGCCAAAGAGCGAGGGGGCGCGGCGGAAGGACGCCTTTTGAAGGAAGAGGTTGGCGAAGAAGATATTGCCAAAGTGGTCAGCCGTTGGACGGGAATTCCTGTGAATCGCATGCTGGCGGGAGAACGGGAAAAACTGGCCCATTTAGAAGAAATTCTGCACCAACGCGTTGTGGGGCAAAATGAGGCGGTCGATGCGGTAAGCGAAGCGATTCTGCGCGCTCGTGCAGGGATTAAGGACCCGAACCGTCCTGTGGGATCGTTCCTCTTTTTGGGGCCGACTGGGGTGGGCAAAACCGAGCTGGCGAGAACGCTGGCAGAAGTGCTCTTTGATGATGAGCGCAGCATGATTCGCCTAGACATGTCTGAGTATATGGAAAAGCACTCCGTAGCGCGGCTCATAGGAGCTCCTCCTGGCTATGTGGGGCATGAAGAAGGCGGTCAACTGACCGAAGCGGTCCGCCGTAAGCCGTATAGCGTGCTCTTGTTGGATGAAGTAGAAAAAGCGCATCCCGACGTGTTCAATGTGCTGCTGCAGATTTTGGACGATGGCCGTCTTACTGATAGTAAAGGCCGGACTGTGGACTTTAAAAATACGATTATTATTATGACGTCCAATCTTGGTTCGGCGGATATTTTACAGCACGGCGAAAAAGCGCGCGATGAAGTGTTGCAGCTGTTAAAAAGCTATTTTAGACCAGAGTTCCTCAATCGTATTGATGATGTAGTGGTCTTCCATGCGCTGGAGGCGGAGCAGGTACGGCAAATTGCCGCTATTTTGCTGCAACGTCTGGCTGCTAGATTGGAGAGCCAGCTGCAGCTCCGTTTAGAATGGGATGAAGACGTTCTGGCCTGGCTGGCGGAAGAAGGATTTGATCCTCAGTTTGGCGCTAGACCCTTGAAACGGCAAATCAGCCGCAGTGTGGAAACGGCTTTGAGCCGGCGCATTGTAGCAGGAGATATTGCCGAGGGCGATCATTTGCGCATGAGCCGCACAGGAAATCAAATTATGTTTACTAAGTTGGCTTGATTACAAGGGCTCATTCAACGAAAACAGCAGTTTCAGCAGATAAAGCTGAGGCTGCTGTTTTCATTTGTCTTTTTTGGAAAACCAAGTATTGTAAATTAGTGTAAAGTTGTAAAAATGAATTGACAAAACGGAACGAGTGGAATAAAATTGCAATAATTATTGTATACAAAAAGCAAGGAAAAGGAAGTGGGACAATGACAAAAACTCGCTGGTGGTTTGCATGGCTGATGTTTGCTGTAAGCTTTGTGTCCTATATGGACCGAGTTAACTTTTCGGTAGCCACTCCGGAAATCATGAAGGAGTTTGGTTATGGAAAGATGGAAATTGGTTGGCTGCAGACCGCTTTTTTTGCCGGGTATGCGCTGATGCAGATACCGGGGGGCATGCTGGCGGAATATTTTGGACACCGTCGCGTCGTGTCCGGCTCGGTGCTTTGGTGGTCAGTTTTTACCGTGCTGACGGCGGTTCCGTCTTCTTTCCCTGGGTTAGCAACCGTTCGCTGCCTCTTTGGCATGGGCGAAGGCCCGGTATATCCGGCGTTTAACAACTTTATCGGTCGTTGGTTTCCTTCGGGGGAGAAAGCTCGTGCTTCTTCGTTTCTTTTGAGCGGTTCTTTTATTGGCCCTGTGTTCGGACCGGCCATTACGGTAGCCTTGATGCTGGCTTTAGGCTGGCGTTCCGTTTTTGTTATTTTCGGCGTTGTGGGTGTTATTGTATCGCTTCTCTGGTATCGTTATGTGAAAGAGACTCCTGGGCAAAGTCCGTTGGTTAACGCAGCGGAGAAGGAATATATCGAAGCAGGCGCTGTGGCGGGCGGCAAGAAAATGGCTCCTTGGAGCGCTTTTATGCGTTCGCGTCAGTTTTGGGCCATTGGGATCCAATATTTTATTACGGACTACATTATGTTTGTATTCTTAGCGTGGCTGCCTCTGTATTTGATGGAGGCGCAGAAATTTTCACTGCAAAAAATGGGTTGGGCGGCCGCTTTACCCTGGGCGATGCTTTGCGGTATTACCTTTTTAGCAGGCTATATCAGTGACCGCATGGTTGCTTCGGGGGTTTCAAAAAATAAAGCGCGGACTATTTTCGGGATTGCTGGTTTGCTTGTTTGCTGTGTCACGTTATATTTAGCGGCTACGGCAGGCGATCCTTGGATGAACGTGCTTTGGCTTACTGTATCTTTGGGGTCGTTGGGCTTTACCTTTAACGCTTCTTGGGCGGCTTGTCATGATATTGGCGGCGCTTACGCCGGCTCGGTTGCTGGATGGATGAACTTCTGGGGCAATGTCGGCGGCGTTTTGGCGCCGATTGTGACGGCCTGGATTGCGACAACCTACGGCTGGCAAGCGGCTATTATCTTCACATCCTTGTCGGCTTTGATCGGCGTTGGCGCTTGGATTTTGGTAAAACCGGATCAAAGTATCCAAAGTATTGCAGAAAAGCAGGCAGTATAAATTTTTTGCAGGAAATGTCCGGAATAGCGGCGAATACGAAAGACAATAAAACCAAAACCGCTGCATTCATACGATAGGAATAAAAGTGGGCGGGAAGAGCCGGAGCGATATGCTTCCGGCTTTCCGGCGCTTATCCGGCGGGGGAACCTGCTTGGTGCGGCTGGGAAACTAAAGGAGGCTCTTAGTATTATGGAAAAAACATTTACCTTTGGACTGGGCGATCAACAAGTGCAGGTCCAGGTGCCGGCGCAGCAGGTCTTGCATGTGATTGAAGGCAAGGCCGCTCCGGCGATTACCGATGTCAATGCGGCGGTACAGGAAGCGTTGCGCAATCCGATTGACTCGCCGCCGCTTAAAGAAGTGGTCAAAGCGGGTGAAAAAGTAGCTGTTATCGTTAGCGACGTTACGCGCGCTTGGACGAAGTTTGATCAATTTTTACCGACCCTGTTGAATGAGCTGAACGAGGCTGGCGTGCCGGACTCGGATATTGATATTGTGGTTGCTCTAGGCAGCCATCGTCCGCATACGCCGGAAGAAGACCGCAGCGTTTGCGGCGAGGAAGTTTGCCGGCGTGTTCGCATTCATCAGCATGAAGCAAGCGATCCGGAAAAGCTTACTTATATGGGGACAACAAGCCGGGGCGTTAAAGCGTATATGAATAAGCTGGTTGCAGCTGCGGACAAAGTGATTTTGACCGGCGGCATTGTATACCATTTAATGGCCGGTTTTGGCGGCGGACGCAAGTCAGTTATGCCTGGCGTCAGCAGCTGGGAAGCCATTCAAAGCAACCACTGCATCGCTTTGAACGAAGTTGTGGGCAAGGGGATTAGCCCGGACTGCGTGTCCGGTAAGCTGGACGGAAACCCTATGCATCTGGATATGGAAGAACATGCGGAACTGTTGAAACCAGCCTTTTTGCTTAATGCCGTGTTCACGCCGGAAGGGAAGTTTGCCCGCTTTGTGGCTGGTAACTGGCGTACTGCTTGGCGCGAAGGAACCAAGACGGTGGAAGAAATTTTTGGGATTCCGATCGAGGCTAAAGCGGACTTGGTATTGGCTTCCGCCGGTGGGTATCCGAAAGATATCAACCTCTACCAAGGATCTAAAACGATCGATAATGCATTCATGGCGGTAAAACCAGGGGGCGTTATCATTTGCTTCTTAGAATGCCGCGATATTACGGAACCGCCGGAATTCAGCGGCTGGTTCAAACACAAAGATATTCATGAATTTGAACTGGCATTGCGGGAACGTTTTACCATTCCTGGTTATGTAGCGTTTAAACTGGCTAATATTGCCAAACAGGTTTCCTTGATTATCGTGACGCATCCTAACAATGTAGATTTCATGAATAATGCCGGCGGCATTATTCCGGCGACAAGCGCGGCAGAGGCTATGGCCATTGCCAAGGAAAAAATCGGCCGTGACGACTTTACGGTTACTGTGATGGAACACGGCGCTAATACGGTGCCGGTTCTAAAGAAATAAACAGTCTCGAGAGGGATATGAAACGAGGCGGCGGATTCCTTGGATACAAGGTTCCGCCGCCTTTTGTGACTTTAGAAGTAGCTAGCAAAAGAGGATCAGGGCGTTTGTCGGTGTATAAGAGGGCAGGAAAGTTTGCCGGAAAGCGCGAATGATACTGCAAAGGAGGGATGCGTATGAAACGGGATGTAATGGAATTATCCAATGCCAGACTTATGGCGTTATTGCAAGAAACAGAGACGGCTGATCTGGACGTCTTGCGGGAATACAATCTGCCCGAAACGCCGGAGGCTTCGCCGGAAGAATTGTTGGCGGCTATTTTGCAGCATGGCAGTCATGATGTGAAGCGGCATTTTTCAGGCATGCCCTCGTATTTGCATTTGGTTCGGGATGTAGCTAAGACGCTGCAAATTTCCTGGACAGAAGAAGAAACAGAGGCGGAACTGGAACAACGCATTTATCTGCAGGTATTTCATCAGGCGATAGAACACTTGTCTCTGGATGAAAAGGAGCCATTGCGGCAGATGCTGGCGCGAGAAGGCGCTGAGGCGGAGGATGTGGAACGGCTGTTTTTAGAAGGGACTTTGCGACATTTCTTGCCGGCGGTGGGATATCTTGTAAGCTGGAATATAGCGCGCTTAGTGGCGACTGCTTTTGCTCGCGAGGCTGGCGCCGGACTGTTAGGCGAGGGGGTGGCGGCAGCTTGGCTTGGTCCTTTGGGCTTGGCGCTGGGCGCCTTGGTAGTAGGCTGGGATTTGGCAGGGCCGGCTTACCGTAAAACCATACCGACAGTAGTACAAATTGCCTATTTGCGTGAAAAAGCGCGACGCAAGAAAGAAGCTGGAAAAGGAGAGCGTGTAAAATAGCATGAAAAAGACCCATGTTGACTATACATTATATCTGGTGACGGATCGCAGCTTTTTGCAAGGGAGAACGTTAGCTGCTTGCGTGGAGGAGGCTTGCCGAAATGGCGCATCCTTGGTACAACTGAGGGAAAAAGATGCTTCAAGCCGTTTTTTCTACGAAGAAGCCTTGGCGGTGCGGGAAGTAACCAGGAAGCTGGGAGTTCCTTTGATTATTAATGACCGTCTAGACATCGCCTTGGCGGTTGATGCAGATGGCTTACATGTGGGCCAGGAAGATTTGCCGTTAACTATTGCCCGGAGTCAGCTGGGACAAGAGGCGCTGATTGGCGTATCAGTGCACTCGGTGGAGGAAGCGGTTGCCGCGCAAAAAGGCGGAGCAGACTATGTAGGTATTGGGAGTTTATTTCCTACAGCTACTAAAAAAGATGTGCAGCAATTATCTTGGGCGGATGTTCAGGCGATGCGAGAAGTGCTTCATATCCCCGCCGTTGGTATTGGCGGCATTGATGCCGCCAATTTGCAGGAGGTTCGTCAAAGCGGCTTAGAAGGAGCTGCTGTAGTATCCGCTATTTTGGGCGCTGAGGATATAGGCGGCGCGGCCCGCCGATTGCGGCAGATCTGGGAACAAGGTCACAAGAACCAATAAAGAAAAATGAGTGATAGAAAGTCAGGAAGTAGCGGCTTGCGGCGGTGCAGCGGAACGACGATCCGCACACCAAGCGGAGCCGGGTATCTTTTTGGCTTTCTTTTTTAAACTAGCCGCAAGCTCGGAAATTTCCAGATAGTTGCCGAAGGTTTCTTGTTGGTTGTGAACTACCGCGATCGATAGGCTCATGAGGGGAAATACTTCTTCTTCTCCTTTGCGGTTGAGGACCCGGATGTGTTGTTGCTGCAGGTCTTCCGGCGGGTAGAGGGAATGGATATCCTGATCGAATTGGCGGCAGATGGTTTGGCAGAGGGCCAAGGCGTTTTCCTGGGTCGTAATGATGACAAAATCGTCGCCGCCGATGTGGCCTAGAAAGTCTCGGGTTGAAGAAGCGCAATTCTCGGCTAAGCACGAGCTGAGTAGGCGGGCTGTGTGTAAAAGAGCCTGGTCGCCTCTTTCAAAGCCGTATTTGTCATTAAAGGCTTTGAAATTATCTAAATCAATGTAGAGTACGGCAAAGGCGTTCTTTTCCGCCATCAGGTTTTTTAACCGTTCTTCAATGATTAGATTTCCTGGCAGTCCTGTGAGCGGATTAGCGTTGAAAGCGCGGCGGATTTGCAAATTAGTGACGTTTTTCAGCAAGTGAATAATAGATACTACACCGTGCAACGCGCCGTCTTTGACAACAATAATCAGGTCGTAAAGATGGTCGGCGTGGCGGCTCATGGCAATTTGGGAAACGGCTTCCAAGGGCAGGTCGGCGCTGACCACGAGAGGCTGACGATCCATAATGCGTTCCACCGGGCGTTGGTAGTAAAGGGAAATGCCGAACTGCGTGCCGAGTTGCGAATACAAACGATTTTTCATTAATAAACCTTGAGGCGTATCGTTTTCGGTGATAACGATACCGGGGATGGTTTCGTCGTGAAGGTAGTCTTCTAGGTCGCAAACCAGGGTATTTGCGCTGACGCTAGGGCAATATTGCGCAATATCGCCAATGGTAAGTCCGAAGGTTTTTGATAGGGTTTGCTCCTGATGTCGTTGAGCTTGGAGTGTCTGGATGGCTTGGCGGCAATCTGGCGCTAACGGAGGCGGCGGAGTTGCCGGTCGGGCTAATAGAAAGCCTTGTCCGTAATCTACTCCTAGGCGAATGATCTCTGCTAACTCGGCAGAGGTTTCGATGCCTTCGGCGATCAATTTTGCATGGATGGCATGGCCGCAATCGACAAGCGCTGATAAAAGCGCTTTTTTTAAATTGCTTTCTTGGATGTTTTGAATGAGTGAACGATCAATTTTTATATATTCCGGCTGCAATTCAGCAATGGCTTGCAGGCTGGAATAGCCGGCGCCGGCGTCGTCAATGGCAATAGTAAATTGATGATGTCGGCAGCGGGAGATGGAAGCGCGAAAAAGATCGAAATCACGAATGGCAGTGCGCTCCGTCAATTCAAAGACAATGTGCGCCGGGCCGAGATGCTGCTGGCGCAAACGATGTGAAAAAGCGGAAAAATTCCGGGCGTGTTTTCCAAGGGTAACGGGGTTGACGTTTAGAAAGAGCAGACCGTCTAGCTGATGTGCGGCGGCATTTTTCAAAGCCTGGTCGAGGCATAAATCTTCTAATTTAGTTAGCAGCTCCTCCGTATCAGCTGCTTGGAATAGCGATACTGGCGAATGTAAGGGGCTGTCAAGAGGACCTCGGCTGAGCGCTTCGTAGCCGATAATGCTGCCGGTACGCAATTCAACAATGGGCTGAAAATGGGTAGTGATGGCTTGGGTTTCTAGTATTATTTCCAGATTAGAGGGGTGAGAAGACGCTGCTTTGAAAGCTGGCTTGTTTGTTAACGGCTGTAACTGGCGCGAAAAGGGCAAGGCCGAAACCAAGGTTGAGGGAACGCCTTGCCAGCGCGAGCGCTTGACGGAGCGGCCTAAGTGGAGGAGTAGTTTGCGGACTTTGCGGTTCATAGGTTACTCAGCTCCTTGTTTCATTAAACACGTTGATAATGCAGATTTTTTTGGATGAAGTGGCATGCCTTTTATCAATAAGCTACAATAGAAGAAATGCGTTGTTTTTATTATAGACAAAGACAGCCGGCGTTATTGTTAATTATGGGTTATTTTTTGGGACTAATAGACTGGTTTGGGCTCTGTTGGCTTATGAATGGTATTTCTTGCGAGAAAAGAATGAAGTAGGAGGGGCTATGCAAAAAGAATGGCCGTTGCTTCTTTTGAACTGGTACGATGAGCATAAACGCCAGCTTCCCTGGAGGGAACAGAAGAACGCATATCGAACTTGGGTTTCAGAAGTAATGCTGCAACAAACGAGAGTGGAAGCGGTGAAAGAGTATTACCGGCGGTTTTTAGAACGCTTTCCTGCTATTGAGGATTTAGCGGCGGCTACGGAAGAAGAAGTGCTGCAGCAGTGGCAGGGGCTTGGTTATTATTCGCGTGCAAGAAATTTGTGGCAAGGCGCCAAGGAAACGGTAGCCCAATATGGCGGAGAAGTTCCTAAAGATGAAAAGTCTTTGCGCGCGCTGCCGGGGGTTGGCGAATATACGGCAGGCGCTATTTTGAGCATTGCCTATCAACAGGCTGTACCGGCTGTTGACGGTAATGTGCTGCGCGTTTTTAGCCGTTTATACGGATTGCAAGAAGATGTGCAGACTACGGCAGCCAAAAAGAGGATAGCTAAATTGGTTTCTGACGTACTGCCGGTGAACCGTCCTGGCGACTTTAATCAAGCGTTGATGGATTTTGGCGCAGCTATTTGTATTCCAGAAACACCGCGCTGCGAAGGTTGCCCGGTGACGGCGTACTGTTTGGCTCGTTTGCAGGGGCAAGAACGAATTTTACCGGTTAGAAAGCAAAAAAAGCCGCCTCAATGCGTACATGTGGCAGTGGGGCTGGCTAAAGGGACGGATGGCTACTTTCTGGAAAAACGGCCAGCTCGCGGGCTTTTGGCGGGTATGTGGCAGTTTATTTCTGCAGAAGGGGGTTCTGAGACAGAAGCTGCGAAGCTGTTGGCTGAGCGAGGATTGCAGTTGCGGCAGCCTGCTTTTCCGTTATGGAGGATCTCTCACATATTTAGCCATCGTCGCTGGGAACTGGCCATTTATGAATGTGAGTTGATTCCCAAACCGCCTCAACCGAACTGGTTGCTGGTACAAGAAGAAGCTTTTTCCTCGGTGTTATGGGCGGGGCCTCATCAAAAAATTTTTGAATGGTTGGAAAAAAATAAAGAGAGTATGAAAAGAGAGTTTTGAAATCGAACTCATGTAGACGTATATAATGTAGGAAACAGAAAATAGAATCAGAAAAAACAGACGAACAAGATGAAAAAATATGCAGATTATTGTATTTTATTTCAGTTAGTAGCTTCGAGTGAAAAACGAAGCAAAACGAGATGCGAAAAGGGGAAAGCGGTACTAGTTATTCCACTAGAGCGGAGAACGATTTTATAAAAGGAAAGAAATCTTCTTGCGATTATTTTTAGTAAAGTGGGTATTTTTAAAATTTTCACAAAAAACTGGTAGCAAATGTGAATTTTCCATAACAATTATGCAATAATTCACAAAAAAATAACTATAAAAAAGTTGACTAGCATCTTTCAGTTTTGCGTGGTACAATAAAAATGCACGTACACTGAATACACGTGAAAACTTTAATTTGTTTCAGAGACGGTGCAAAGCCTTTACAATGTTACAGGAAAGATGTATATTAAAAATAATTGATATATATTCTTTCCACTATTTTTTTTAGTAATATTCATAAAAATACACTTAGAGAAAAGAGAGGGGAATTTAGTCAATGAAGAAAATGAAGACAATGGATGGCAACACTGCAGCGGCGTACGTATCGTATGCTTTTACCGAAGTAGCTGCGATTTTCCCAATCACTCCTTCTTCGCCGATGGCGGAGCATGTGGATGAGTGGGCTGCTCAAGGAAAGAAAAATCTTTTCGGTCAGCCTGTTCGCGTGGTAGAAATGCAGTCTGAAGCTGGCGCCGCTGGTGCGGTGCATGGTTCTTTGCAAGCTGGCGCTTTGACGACCACTTATACGGCGTCGCAGGGTCTGCTCCTGATGATCCCTAATATGTATAAAATTGCCGGCGAATTGTTGCCGACCGTTTTCCATGTTAGCGCGCGTGCGCTGGCAGCTAACTCGCTGAATATTTTCGGCGATCATCAAGACGTAATGGCTGCTCGTCAGACCGGCTTTGCTATGCTGGCTTCCAACAGCGTGCAGCAAGCCATGGATCTGGGCTTGGTGGCTCATTTGACCGCTCTGAAAGGTCGCATTCCTTTCGTTCATTTCTTTGACGGTTTCCGTACTTCCCATGAGATTCAGAAAATCGAGCTTATCGATTACGAAGATATGGCGAAGGTAACCGACTTTGAAGCTGTTGAAGCGTTCCGTCGCAATGCGCTGAACCCGGATCATCCGGTCATTCGCGGTACTGCTCAGAACCCGGACATCTATTTCCAGGAGCGTGAAGTTTCCAACAGCTTCTATGAAGCGATTCCAGAATTGGTAGAAGCTTACATGCAGGAAGTATATAAAATCACCGGTCGTGAGTATCATTTGTTTGATTACTACGGCGATCCTGAAGCAGATCGTTTGATTATTGCTATGGGTTCCGGCTGTGAAGCCATTGAAGAAACCATCGATTTCTTGCGCAGCAAGGGTGAAAAAGTGGGTCTGTTGTCGGTTCATCTGTATCGTCCGTTCTCCATTTCTCACTTCTTCAAATATATTCCTAAGACGGTTAAGAAAATTGCCGTATTGGATCGTACCAAAGAACCTGGTTCCCAAGCTGAACCTTTATTCCAGGACGTTAAAACGGCGTTCTACAATGTTAAAGACTGGCAGCCTGTTATCGTTGGCGGCCGTTATGGATTGGGTTCCAAAGAATTCACGCCGGCTCATGTGGTTTCGGTATTCGATAACCTCAAAGCTGCGCAGCCCAAAGACGGCTTCACTGTCGGTATTGTCGACGACGTGACCAATTTGAGCCTGCCGTTGCCGACAGAGGATCTCGATACCACTCCTGCTGGTACGAAAGCCTGTAAGTTCTGGGGCTTGGGTTCCGACGGCACCGTCGGCGCCAATAAGAGCGCCATTAAAATTATCGGCGACCATACGGACATGTATGCGCAAGGCTACTTTGCTTATGACTCCA
This sequence comes from Anaeromusa acidaminophila DSM 3853, assembly GCF_000374545.1. NCBI lineage: Bacteria > Bacillati > Bacillota > Negativicutes > Selenomonadales > Sporomusaceae > Anaeromusa > Anaeromusa burkinensis. The sequence goes on along the minus strand of NZ_KB894592.1, from coordinate 52,992 downwards.
AGAAGTCCGGCGGCGTAACCATGAGCCATTTGCGTTTTGGCAAATCTGCCATTAAATCGCCTTATCTCATCAACAAAGCTGACTTTATCGCTTGCCACAATCAGGCGTATGTCTACAAATACAATGTACTAGACGGCTTGAAGCCAGGCGGCAGCTTCCTCTTGAACTGCATCTGGAACGAAGCAGAGCTGGAAACGCATCTGCCGGCGTCGATGAAACGCTTCATTGCTAAAAACAACATTTCCTTCTACACGTTGGACGCTGTGAAGATCGGTAATGAAATTGGTTTGGGCAGCCGCATCAACATGATCATGCAGTCTGCATTCTTTAAGATTGCCAATATCATTCCGGTCGAAGACGCTGTGAAGTATCTGAAAGATGCTGTGGAAAAATCCTATGGCAAAAAAGGCCAGAACGTTGTCGATATGAACAATGCGGCCATCGATCAGGGCGTTAACGCCATTGTTAAAATCAATGTGCCTGCTGCCTGGGCCAATGCAGCGGACGATCTGGCTTGCGCCGAAGGCGCTAAACCGGAATTTGTTGAAAAAGTTGTTGACCCCATGAATCGTCTGGAAGGCGACAGCCTCCCTGTAAGCACCTTCGTAGGCGTGGAAGACGGTACTTTCCCGGTAGGAACTTCTGCTTATGAAAAACGCGGCATTGCCGTGAATGTGCCGGAGTGGCAGGTTGATAAGTGTATCCAATGTAACCAGTGCGCTTATGTTTGTCCTCATGCAGTTATCCGTCCGGTGCTGCTGAACGACGAAGAAGTTAAAAACGCTCCGGAAGGTATTCAAACCAAACCGGCAGCAGGCGCTAAAGAGCTTCATTTCCATCTGGCTATTTCCCCGCTGGATTGCACCGGTTGCGGCAACTGCGCTCAGGTGTGCCCCGCTAAGGAAAAAGCGTTGATTATGAAACCTCTGGAAAGCCAACTTTCCAATTGCAACGAACGTTGGAACTATGCAACGAAAGAAGTCTCTGTGAAAGCCAATCCGGTGAACAAGCTGACGGTTAAAGGCAGCCAGTTCGAACAGCCGCTGCTCGAGTTCTCCGGCGCCTGCGCAGGTTGCGGCGAAACTCCTTACGTCAAGTTGGTAACGCAGCTCTTTGGTGATCGTATGATGGTTGCTAATGCTACCGGTTGTACGTCCATCTGGGGTGCCAGCGCTCCTTCCATGCCGTATTGCACCAACCGCGATGGTCATGGTCCGGCTTGGGCTAACTCCCTCTTCGAAGACAATGCTGAATTTGGTTTGGGTATGCTTTTTGGTACCAATGCAGTACGTGCTAAGCTGGCTGCTGATGTAGCAGAAGCTCTCAAATTGGATCTTGACGCAGAATTGAAAGCAGCTATGACTGATTGGCTGGAGAAGGTTGATAGCAGCGAAGGAACGCGTGACCGCGCCGCTCGTTTGGCTACCGCTCTGAAAGGCAAAGAAGGTCAAGCTCCTGTACTGGCTGAAATCGCTAAAAACAGCGACTTCTTCACCAAACGTTCGCAGTGGGTATTCGGCGGCGACGGTTGGGCTTATGATATCGGTTACGGCGGTCTGGACCATGTGTTGGCTTCCGGCGAAAACATCAACGTCTTGGTTCTGGATACCGAAGTGTACTCCAACACCGGCGGTCAGTCCTCCAAGTCGACTCCTGCTGCTGCGATCGCTCAGTTTGCCGCTAGCGGTAAGAAAACCAAGAAAAAAGACCTCGGCATGATGGCTATGTCCTATGGCTATGTATATGTGGCGCAGATCGGCATGGGCGCGGACAAAAACCAAACCCTCAAAGCTATTGCCGAAGCGGAAGCATATCCGGGTCCGTCCCTGATTATCGCTTATGCTCCGTGCATTAACCACGGTCTGAAACAAGGCATGGGTTGCAGCCAAGAAGAAACCAAAAAAGCTGTGGAATGCGGCTATTGGTCCTTGTATCGCTTCAATCCGGAACTGGCCGAGCAGGGCAAGAATCCTTTCACCTTGGATTCCAAAGAGCCTACAGGCGACTTCCAAGCCTTCCTTAAAGGCGAAGTGCGTTATGCTTCTCTTCAGAAGCAGAACCCGGAAAATGCGCAAGCATTGTTTGCCAAAACAGAAAAAGATGCCGCTGATCGTCGCGCTACCTATAAGCGCCTTGCTGACGCATAAGGCATTCGTAAAAACAAGCCGGTCCCTTTTGGGGCCGGCTGTTTTTGTTCAAGGAAAAAGCGCTGCCTATGGAGAATAGATAGGGAAAGTATCAGGAAGGGGAGAGCTTATTGATAAAGGTTGTTTGTTTTGATTTGGACGGAACGTTGCTGCCTATGGATCAGGGACGTTTTATTAAAGGGTATATAGAAGCCTTAGCTGCGAAGGTGGCTTCGGTTACGCCGGCGCAGCCCTTTATTAAGGCTCTTTTAGAGGCGACCGAAGCTATCGTGATGCAGCCGGAGGCAGGGAGAAAAAACGAAGAGCGCTTTTGGGAGCACTTTTATCGGCGTTTGCCATTGCCGCCAGGCAAGCTGGAACCTTTAGTGAACGAATTTTATCGGCAGGAGTTTGACTCCTTGCAAAAAGTGACCTGCGCTGCTGCGGCGGCGGCAGAAGCCGTTAAAACCGTAAAAAAAGCCGGGAGGACAGCGGTTCTGGCGACCAACCCGCTTTTTCCCCGCTTAGCAGTGGAAAAGCGCTTGGCCTGGGCTGGCGTGGCTCTTGAGGAGTTTGCACACATCACTACCTACGAAAGCGAATATTATTGCAAACCCGATATACGGTACTATCAAGATGTGCTGGCTCGACAGAATGTCTTGCCTGAAGAGTGCCTGATGGTGGGAAATGACGTGGAAGAGGATTTGGTTGCCGGCACGATTGGAGTGCAGACGGTTTTGGTAACGGATTGCCTGATCAATGCCAAAGGCTTGCCGGAGAAAGCGGACCACAAGGTGACGCTGCAGCAGTTGCCAACCTTGTTGCAGGACTTGCTGCGCTGACTGTAGAAAGAGTATGCGGGAAAAAAGAATTGAACAAGGATTGCAATGAGTTACAAAGAGGTGATATACATGCATAACTTATCTTTTTCATCATTAACTCTGAAATACATATCTGCGTTGGCGCTAATTGGATTTCTTTCAGTTATTTCTTTTTTAAATATGAACCAATTAATCTATAATGAACAAAAAGCGGCAGAATTAATAAACCTTAATGGCCGACAGCGCATGTTGTCTCAAAAAATGGCATTATATAGTTTGGAATTGATTCAAGAAACAGACGGGAACAAGCGCATATGGTTGCGCAAGCAGCTTTCAGATGCAACGAAATCAATGGAAAATGCGCAAACGCGTTTAAACGGAGAAGAGTTTAGCGGGTTTGTTCAAGCCTCTTTGGAAGACAAAGAGAAAATTGATACGTATATTAAGAATGGCAATGAGGTAGTAGCTTTAAGCGAGCCAGCTTTTTCTGACGAGATGAAAAAGAAGGTTCGCGAGATGATAGAAAAATCCAACGAAGTACTTTTGAGTATTGATAATACAGTTAATCAGCAACAAAAAGAAAGTGAAGCTCGCATTGCAAAAATGTTGTATTTGCAAGGCATAAGTATGAGTGTTATCTTTTTTGTATTGCTGATAGAAGCAATCTTCCTTTTTCGTCCTATGATAAAAACTATTCGCTCGGAAACAGACCAACTGGTGGAATTAAATCAAACATTAGCAAAACTATCTTCTTTGGATGGGCTTACAGGATTAGCGAATAGACGATATTTTGATAACTTCTTGAATCATGAGTGGTTGCGCGGCATACGAGAATGTACGGGAATGTCGGCTATTATTATCGACATAGATCACTTTAAATTATTTAATGATACTTACGGACATCAAGGAGGAGATGATTGTCTTAAAAAAATAGCTACTACTCTTCAAAAGACGGTGAAAAGATCGACAGATTTGGTTGCTCGCTATGGGGGAGAAGAATTTGTTGTTGTGTTGCCCAAAACCGATAAAAACGGTGCAATTAGGATAGCGGAAAAAATTAGAGAAGAAGTTGAAAAATTACGCATTGAACATGCTGCATCTTCAACTAGTTCTTGGGTAACAGTCAGCATAGGCGTTGCTAGTTCGAATATTTGTCATGACGGATGGAAAGAGAATCTTTTGGCTGCTGCTGACGAAGCTTTATACCAAGCCAAGAATAGCGGAAGAAACCAGGTAAAAGTAGCTGAAACAGTTGGTTTTTTAAAAGGATCTGAAACTAACAAAGAAACTTGAAAATGAACGCAGGTGATTTAATGAAACTCTGTGCCAAAAAAGAAATTGTGTTGCTAAATGAGAAAAAATCCTCGTCAGAGCACCGCTCTAACGAGGATTTTTAAAAAAGAATGATGATTGAAAATCTACTTTACCGTGAGAGCTAAATAAATCGGTGGAACATTAGACTTTTAAGCGAGTTTGGATGCGTTCAATGGCGCGAATGGTGTTTTCTCTCGTGCCGAAGGAAGTCAACCGGAAATACCCTTCGCCGGAGGGGCCGAAGCCTGCGCCAGGAGTGCCGACGATATTGGCTTCGTTCAGAAGCTTATCGAAAAAGCCCCAAGAATCAATGCCAGCCGGCGTTTTTAGCCAAATATAAGGAGCGTTGACGCCGCCGAAGACGGAGAGCCCTATTTTTTGCAGGCCTTCACGGATAATACGGGCGTTTTCCATGTAGTAGTCAATGGTTTCTTGCACTTGAGCTTGGCCTGCTTCGGAGAAGATGGCTTCTGCGCCGCGTTGAATAATATAAGGAACGCCGTTGAATTTCGTAGTGTGACGACGGTTCCAGAGCGGATTCAGAGAATGGGCTTCACCGCTTTTGGTATAAGCCATCAATTCTTTAGGCACAACCGTGTAGGCGCAGCGAGTGCCGGTAAAGCCAGCTGTTTTTGAGAAGGAGCGGAATTCAATAGCCACTTCTTTGGCGCCCTCAATTTCATAGATGCTATGGGGAATATCCGCCTCGCGAATGTAAGATTCATAGGCGGAATCAAAGAGGATAATGGATTTGTTGGCTTTGGCGTAATCCACCCATTTTTTCAGTTCGCTTTTGGAGAGGGTGGTGCCTGTAGGATTATTGGGGCAGCAAAGATAAATCATGTCTACTCGCTCTTTTGGGAAAGAAGGAATGAAATTATTCTCTGCATTGCAAGGCAAGTAGGTGACATTGGCAAAGCGACCGTCTTCCTGCAGGGTTCCTGTGCGGCCCGCCATGACATTAGTGTCTAGGTACACCGGATAAACTGGATCCGTAATGGCTACCGTGCAGTCGTTGGAAAAGATTTCTTGAATGTTGGCGACGTCGCTCTTGGAACCGTCACTGACGAAGACCTCATCCGTTCCGAGCTGAATGCCGCGGCTAGCGTAGTCATGAGCGATAATTTTTTCCACTAAGAAAGCATAGCCTTGTTCCGGGCCATAACCGCGGAAGGTATCGCTTGAGGCCATTTCGTCAACCGCTTTGTGCATAGCCTCAATAGAAGCTTGCGGCAAAGGACGAGTTACGTCTCCTATGCCTAAACGGATAATATCCGCTTCGGGGTTTTCTTCTTTGAAGTGATTCACGCGACGGGCGATCTCCGCAAATAAATAGCTTCCTGGTAATTTTAAGTAGTTTTCGTTTAAAAAAGCCATAAAAATCTCCTTTCGAGCGTTGAACGTTTACTCTTAATTATACAATGGATGCCTCGGAAACGGTAGGGGGGAAGGAAAATAAAGAGAGAAATAAATAGCAAAGAATAATGATTACAATTTACCGTCGATAATTATTGTTTTCATTAGAGACTTATGTTAAAATAAAACCATCAAAGTTCTAAAGGAGGAATTAGATTATGATTTCGGCAAAATTACAAAATGCGATTAATAAGCAGATTCAGGTGGAAATGAATTCCGCTAATATTTATCTGGCGATGTCGTTATATAGCGAAACGCAAAGCTTAGGCGGTTTTGCATCCTGGCTGCGTATTCAATATCAAGAAGAAATGGAACATGCTTTTAAATTTATGAGCTATCTTTTAGAGAGAGGCGGTACGCCGGAGCTTTCCCAAGTTGATGCGCCGGCAGCTGCTTTTGGAACTCCGTTGCAGATGTTTGAAGAAGTGCTCAAACATGAGCAGTATGTAACTAAATGCATTAACGGCTTATATGAGCTGGCAGTTAAAGAAAAAGACGTAGCGGCGCAGATCTTCCTGCAATGGTACATCACGGAGCAAGTCGAAGAAGAAGCCAGCGCTACGGCGGTAGTAGACAAGCTTCGCCTGATTGGCGACAAGAGTGTCGGCGCCATCTTCTATGTGGATAAAGAAATGGGTAAGCGCGCTCGCGGATAAACTGAAAAACGAAGCCGTCTCCGGCAGGAGGCGGCTTTTTTACTATGCCATAGTTTGTAGTTTTGAAAGACTGAGACAGAAAAAATGGCGGGGGTATGGCTGAAGAACCGCGAAAATCGCGAAAAACGCGAAAAGGGTTTTTAAGAGTATAAACGGCAGCACAACTGCATTTGAGACAAGATTTCCGCGCGACTCGCAAAACCAGGAGTCGGCGGCAGTTCCGCGAACTCGCTGGCGCTCAGACATACGGAACTTTTCCCCGTCGCCTCCTGGTTTTGCGTCCTGCGGACCGTTTTGCTCCCCAAAAGTCTCAAATACAGTCACGGCCGCCTTAGTCATGGCCGTTCCTTCACTATTAAATGCCAGCAGACGTCGGTTGCTATGCCTTCCATGGCGCAACCGACCCTAACCGCATCCGGCGGCGTCGTACTCCTGTTAAACTTCGCAACCCTCAGTCGAACCCTCTCGTGACTCTGGTGCTCCTGCTCACTCGTTATATATTGGCAGGAAAGTGCTGGGAAAAGGAGAACTAAAGCAATAACTAGTTGTCGTGAAGACGAGGAGAGGGGCGAAAAACATGCAGCGAATTGTAGTGATAGGCGGTGTGGCCGCTGGGCTGAAAGCCGCCGCAAAAGTGCGCCGCTTGGATGCTGAGGCTCAAATTACCGTATTAGAGAGAGGCGAGCTTGTTTCCTATGGCGCGTGCGGCTTGCCGTATTTTATCGGCGGCGAGGTAGAACAGATTCGCCAACTGATGAGCTCGCCAGCAGGGGCGCTGCGGACGCCGGAATTTTTTAAAAAAGCGAAAAACCTGGATGTTTTGACGCGGATGGAAGCTGTGGCGATCGAACGTGAGGCAAAGATCGTGCATGCTTTGGATTTGAAAACTGGCGTAAAGCGCCAATTCGCTTACGATAAATTAGTTTTGGCTACAGGCTCTTCCCCGATAAAACCAGCCTGGCCGGGGGTAGAAAAAGAGAATATTTTTCATGTATGGAGACCCCAAGACGCTACTGCTATTAGGCGGGGCCTGGAAGAGCAAAAATATGAAAAAGCGGTAGTAATTGGTGCAGGGTTGATCGGTTTGGAGATAGCGGAAGCATTACGAATGTGGGATGTCGATGTAACAGTAGTGGAAATGAAAAATCAGCTTTTTCCGGCTCTTTTGGACGCAGATATGGCGCAAGAGTTGGAACTGCGTTTGGAAACTAAAGGTCTGCGGTTTTTAAAGGAGGAAAAGGTGGAAGCCTTTGGCGGCGAGGCGCAGGTGCGTGAAGTGAAAACAGACAAACGGAGTATTGCTGCGGATTTGGTGATTTTAGCATTAGGCGCAAGGCCCAATGTAGAGCTGGCGAGTCAAGCGGGACTGACCTTGGGCGTAAGCGGCGCTATCGCCGTAAATGAGTATTTGCAGACCTCGGATGAAGCTGTTTTTGCAGGAGGCGATTGTGCGGAAAATACGCATAAGGTTAGCGGAGAGAAAGTGTTTTTGCCCATGGGGTCGACGGCTAATAAGCAGGGGCGGGTTATTGGTGAAAATATTTGCGGCGCCGGCGTGAAATTTGGCGGGGTTCTGGGGACGGCGGTAGTGAAGCTCTTTGATCTGCAGGTAGGGAGAACGGGGCTGAATGAGCGCCAAGCAGCGGCTGCTGGCTTCGATTGCGCTAGTGTAACCGTTTCCGGTTATGACCGGCCACATTATATGAAAACGTCGCGAAAATTGACTTTGAAGCTTACAGCGGATACGACGACTCGGAAACTACTGGGGATGCAGGCTTGGGGCGAAGGGGATGTTGTGAAGCGGGTAGATGTGGCGGCCATGGCTCTTAGCTTGGGAGCGACTGTAGAAAAGCTGTTTGACGCCGATCTCGCCTATTCACCGCCGTTCAACAGTCCGATTGATGTTTTAGCGGTTGCTGCCAATAAATTGGCGGCTAAGTTGGGACGCAGCTAACGTTAAGAAGGCTCTAATTAGGGCATAGGTGGGATAGATTTCCTACTTATGCTTCTTTTTTTTTTGCGCTGCCATGGAAAAAAGGAATCTGCTTATAGGTGTTGAATAAATAAAGATGTATTTAATGCGTTGTTTTATGGAATGTATAGGCTGTTTTATGAAAAAAGACTATACTAAGACCGTATTGAAACCGATATCATGCAAGTAAGGAATACGAAGATGACGAGCAGGAGGTTCTGGTTTTGGAGCAGTCAACAATTATTGGAGTTGTATTAGGTCTGGTGGCCGTACTCGGCGGTATGGTTATAAAAGGAGCCAGTTTGACTTCACTGGCAAATCCAGCGGCATTTATGATTATCATTTTGGGGACGATTGCTTGTATCTTTAATGCGTTTCCTATGCAGCAGGTCAAGCAGATGCCGACGCTGTTTAAACAATTGGTTCGCTTGCCGGAGATGATGACCAAACAGGAATTGGTACCTTTGTTTGTGGAGTTGTCTCAGACTGCGCGGCGTGAAGGGATTTTGGCGCTGGAGAGCCGTGTGGATGAAATCTCAGATCAGTTTTTAAAGAGTGGTTTGAGCATGGTCATTGACGGCCTGGATCCAGACTTCGTAGCAGACGTATTGGATGCGGAAATTCGCAGCATGGAAGAACGTCATCGTAATGGAGCGCAGATGTTCAGCCAAGCGGGAACATACGCCCCGACGCTGGGCGTATTGGGAGCGGTAGTTGGCTTGATTGCCGCCCTGGGCAACTTGTCGGATATTGATAAGCTGGGTCCTGCTATTGCCGCTGCCTTTGTGGCGACTCTTTTGGGTATTTTTACTGGTTATGTGTTGTGGCATCCATTTGCGAACAAGCTGAAAATCATGTCCGGACGGGAGTCGGAAATACGCAAAATGATGGTGGAAGGCATCCTGTCTTTGCAGGCTGGCGATTCGCCTACGGCGATTGAGGCAAAACTGATGGTCTTCATTCCGGCGAACGAGCGGGCTGGTTTGAAGCCGAAGAAAGAGGAGTAGTCTCTGATGTCCAGAAAAAAACACCACGAAGCGCATCATGAAGAACATATTGACGAAACCTGGCTCGTTCCGTATGCAGATATATTGACGTTGCTTTTGGCTTTGTTCATTGTACTATTTGCGGCTGCGCAGGTAGATCAAAAGAAGTTTGAACAAATTGCCGCTTCTCTTAATGTAGCCTTTAGCGGTCAAGCCATGCTGGATAGTGCGCCAGGGCAGCCTTCTGTAACGCAAGGGCAGCCGCCAACGCCTCAAGGCATGAATGCTTCCGGGATGAATGAAGCTAAAGAACAGGCTTTTTTAAAAGAATCTATGGATTTGATGGAAACCCAAAAGAAGCTGGAGCAGTACATTAAGAACAACAATCTTGCCGGGGATTTGCAGACCGTGATGACCGAAGACGGCTTGATGATCCGCATTCGGGACAGCGCGCTTTTTCCTTCGGGAAGTGCGACCTTATTGCCTCAGTCCCAGCGTTTCGCAACTGAAATTGGCAAGATGCTGGCTGTGCTGAATCAACGTATCAGCGTATCCGGTCATACGGATAATGTGCCGATTAATACTCGCGATTTTCCATCCAACTGGGAGTTGAGTTCCCAACGGGCTGTGAATTTTATGCGCTATTTGATCGCTGATGGCTCGTTAAAACCAGAGCGTTTCAGTGCGATCGGCTATGGAGAGTACCGACCGATTATGACGAATGAAACGCCGGAGGGACGTTCGAAAAATCGGCGTGTGGAAGTGCTGATTATGCGCTCGACGCGGCTGTAGGAAATGGAAAGAACCTCTTGCGTACACAATGTACGGCAAGGGGTTCTTTTTTAAAATGAAAGAGGTGCAAACCTGTATGCGCGTTATTGGCATTGGTTTGGATTTAGTGGAAGTGGACCGAATTGCAAAGGCCATTGAGCGGCCTCGTTTTGTGGAACGGGTATACACGCCAGGTGAAATTGCCGCCTGTGAGGGGCGCGGTGCTGGAAGGGCGGCGTCCTATGCAGCTCGTTTTGCCGCCAAGGAAGCCTTTCTCAAGGCGTTGGGAACAGGCTTGCGCGGCGGCACCCTGCAGGATGTAGAAGTATTAAATGACATATTAGGCAAGCCTAAGCTGATAGTACACGGCTTTTTTAGAGAATTGGCAAGCAAACATGGCGTTGTTGATATTCATTTGTCTTTGACGCATACAAAGATGTATGCGGCTGCGCAATGTCTTTTATGGGGAACGGAGGGGGAAGAGCATGCAAGTTGCGACAGCAGCGCAGATGCGGGCCTGCGATCAAATCACCATTGAAAAATATAAATTCCCTGGTCAAATGCTGATGGAGCATGCCGGCGTGGCGGTAACACGCCACATGGCGCAGATTCTTAGAGGACTGGCAGGCAAAAAAGTGAGCTTTTTTTGCGGCAAAGGAAATAATGGCGGCGACGGCTTTGTGGCGGCGCGCCATGCCTTGTGTCAGAATGCGAAGGTGAAGGTTTTTCTGGTGGCTTCTGAAGAGGAGGTCAATGGAGATGCTCGGTTTCACTTAGAGCTTTTGCGCCGGTATGGAGGTGAAGTTATTGCGTTGCGCGAGGAACGGGACTGGGAAAAAGCTCGGTTGAGCATTCTCTTTGCGGATGCGCTTGTAGATGCGCTTGTAGGTACTGGATTTCATGGTGCGTTAGGAGGCGAATTGGCTCGCGCGGCTCGGTTGATGAATCAGAGCGGGTTACCGGTTTGGGCGGTGGATTTGCCTAGCGGCGTAGAGGCGGATACAGGACAAGCTTCTTTAGATGCAGTACAGGCGGCTCATACCGTTACTTTTGCTTTGCCTAAACCGGGTTTGCTATTTTATCCCGGCGCTGCTTATGCAGGAGGCTGGGTAACGGCGGATATTGGCATGCCGCCGGAGGTGCTGGACGGAGTCGGGATTCAACAGCAGTTGACTACGGCTGCTTATGTACGCCAATTATTGCCGACGAGGCCGGAGGATGCGCATAAGGGGATAAGCGGCAGAGTGCTGTTGGCGGCAGGGAGCTTGTCTTTTTGCGGCGCCGCCTGTCTGGCGGCGGAAGGGGCTGTACGTGGTGGAGCTGGTCTGGTTACGTTGGCGACGCCTGCGTCATTACAACCTACGGCGGCTCTGAAACTGACGGAAGTGATGACAAGGCCGTTGCCGGAAGCGGCGGATGGCGGCTGGCATAACGAAGCGGCAGAGCGGCTAGTGGAGTGGGCTGACAAAATGAATGCTCTGGCCATAGGACCTGGCATCGGAAGACAAGAAAGCACCTTGGCTTGCGTGCGGCAAGTGGCGCGGACGGTGGAAACGCCGCTGGTCTTAGACGCTGATGCGCTATATGCTTTTTGCGGTCAGGCGGAGGCGTTGACAGAGCGAAAAGAACCGGCTGTTTTGACGCCGCATCCTGGAGAACTGGCTGCTTTATTGGATTGCAGTATTGCAGAGGTTAATGGGGATCGTTTGGGGATTGCCAAATTAGCGGCGGAATCCTGTCAATCAGTGGTAGTTCTGAAAGGCGCAGGAACTGTCATTGCCGCTCCAAACGGAGAAGCTTGGATTAATCCCACAGGCAACGCGGGTATGGCGACAGGGGGGTGCGGCGATGTGCTTACAGGCGTAATTGCGGCGCTCTTGGGTCAAGGCATGAAGCCGGTTTCTGCTGCGGTGGCAGGGGTTTATTTGCATGGTCTGGCCGGCGATATTGTGGCGGAAACCGGCCGGATTGGCATGGCTGCAGGCGATGTGGTCGCCGCTTTGGCGACTGCCAGACATGCTTTAACTGAGAAAACGGTTTGACACTGGCGGGTATGCCTTTTATAATAGGTATATGATTGCTTTGACTATGGGTATTGAGATACAGGCGGGGGCCTAAAGAGCGGAGGTAGCTTGGATGTCTGATTTGCGCCAAATCGTTGTCACCCTTCCCAGCTCCTTAGTGCAAGAGGTGGGCGGCGTGGCAAAGGAAAAACAGTGCTCGGTAAGCCAGTGCTTTGAGGATGCTGTAGAAATCTATTTGCAGGCTCGTAAACGGGAACAGATGCGGCGAGGCTATGAGGAAATGGCTGCCATTAATCTGGGACTTGCGGAAGAGGCCCCTGTAATTGATGTGGAATGCTTTTCCTTGTCCATGATGTGGATGGAAGGTAAAAGCTGATGGCGATACGGCGAGGGGATGTTTTCTATGCAAACCTGAGCCCTGTTGTCGGCTCCGAGCAAGGTGGACACCGACCAGTGTTGGTTGTGCAAAATGATGTCGGCAATCGCTACAGCCCTACTGTGATCATTGCGGCGATTACTTCACAAATTTCTAAAGCTAAGCTGCCTACTCATGTAGAAGTGGCGGCACAACGCTTTCAACTCGAAAAAGACTCTGTTATTTTGTTGGAACAAATTCGGACCATTGATAAGCGAAGGCTGCAGGAAAAAGTAACGCACCTGGATGCCGATATGATGCGCAAGGTAGATGAAGCACTCAAGATCAGTCTGGGGCTGATACCCGTCTGACGTACATAAAGGCGGCATGCTGCGGCGTGCCGCCTTTCGTTTTTAGGAAGCATAGCTTCTTAAGGTTTAAAGGAGGGTATTTTTTGCGACGCATAGTTTGTTTTTTATGCTTATTTTTGCTGCTGCTATGCTTTAGCCCTATTTCGGTGACTGAAGCGGCCACGCAAGCGACGCAGGTGCAGAATGTGAAATCTCATGTGCATATAGATGCGGCGACAGGAGCTGCGAAGTTGCGCCTTGTTTTGGATTTGAACGGCCCTCTAACCGTACCGGAAGCGGCGGTATCGGCGACGCCATTGCCTAATTTGACGTTGGCCTTGCCAGGAGTGAAGCTGGGGAAAGGGGTCAAAGCTTCCTATCAGTTGGACGGAAAAATTGCCAATACGGCGGTTTTTAAGCGCAGCGGATCGGATCTTGCTTTAACAGTGAATTTGCCTGGCGTGGTGCAAGCCGGAGATTATAAGGTGTTTACGTTACCGGCGGACGATAAGGCGGGACGGCCTTTTCGAATAGTATTAGACATACAATCGTCTTCCGCTCCTTTGACTAAGTTGAAATTTTCAGCTGGCCTCAAAGGGAAAGTGATTACTCTTGATCCGGGCCATGGCGGCAGCGATTCAGGCGCGCTTGGACCGAGCGGTCTGAAAGAAAAAGATGTTACTTTGGCGATAGCTATGCGAACAAAAGCGCTTTTGGAAAAGTCAGGCGCTAAAGTTGTGATGACTCGTGTAACTGACAAGGATGTTTTTGGTCCCAATGCGAGCAATGTTGAGGAACTGAGCGCGAGGACGGCCGTGGCCAATAACGCTAGAGCCGATGCGTTTGTCAGCATTCATAACGACTCCTTCAGCAGCCCCACGGCTAGCGGGACCAGCAGCTTTTACTATGAAAAGACGAAATACGACGGTCTGCTTTCCGATTGCTTGCAGGAGCAGCTGCTTAATGCAGGCGGACGGAATGACCGTGGATCCAATACAGCCAATTTCTATGTGATCAAAAGAACGGTTATGCCGGCGACTTTAGTAGAATTAGCTTTCATCTCCAATCCAGAAGAAGAACGTTTATTGGCTTCGCCGACGTTTCAACAAAAAATGGCTAACGCCATTGTTATGGGATTGGATAGCTTTTTCCGCAAGGCTGCAGCGTCAGGGGGGAGCCAATGATGCGGTATATTACGATAGCGTGCTTATTGATGACGGCGCTCTTTTTAGGCGGTTGCGCAAACGACATGAAACCGTCTTCGGCGCAAACGTCGGCAACAGCGCCTGCAACAGCGGCGACGCCAGCGACTGCAGTTCTGGTGCCATCAGGGGATATGTCGCAACCAGAGCCAGGGACTATGCGAATCAAGGTATATAGAGGTTCTAACGATGCCAGATGGTTGTTACCGGAAGTTTTCCAGGTGAAAAAAAATGATCATCCGGCTCAAACGGCAATGGAACTGCTGGCGGCTCCGCCCCATGGAAGCGGTATGGTGGGGTTGCTGCCGAAAGAAGTAAAAATTAAAGGCTTATGGGTTAAAGACGAAATTGCTTATGTGGATTTTAGCGAGGCGATTACTCAAAACGCCGGGTCTACGAGCGAGCGTCTGTTAGTGGCGGCCATTGTAAATACGTTAACTGAATTTCCAGAAGTGCAGAGCGTGCAAATTTTAGTAGAAGGCAAGCGCCGCACTACTCTGCAGGGGCATGTAGACATCAGCGAGCCCCTGAGCCGCTCGGAAAAAATAATTAAACACTAAATGGTCCTTTTGAGCCGCCGATTGCTTCGGCGGCTTTGTTATGCTACAATAACTAATAAATAATTGCATAGTAGCCACTAGGGGAGCGAAAGCTGAGAAACTGCTGCGGCGGTTGACCCTTGGAACCTGATTCTGGGTAATGCCAGCGTAGGGAAGTGGGACAAGATCATTATGATTTTGCATACCCTCTCTTTACGAGAGGGTCCCTTGTTAGTATCGCTGGCTTCCTCTCAGCGGCTGCATGCCGTCCGGCTTAAGGCTGGAACGAGAAGGAGGCAAATAAACATGGCAACACAAATGCAGTTGGCAAGACAAGGCAAAATCACCGAGGTTCTGGCTGGAGTGGCTAAAGCGGAGGGCATGGCGCCAGAGACGTTGCGGGAAAAAGTAGCCGCTGGTACGGTGGCGATATGCGCCAATGTCAATCATACGTCTTTGCGTCCGTTTGGGTTTGGCGAGGGTCTTTCGACCAAGGTAAACGCCAATATCGGTACATCCAGTGCGTTTCCTGATTTGGAACCGGAATTAGCTAAGCTGGATGCAGCTATTGCTGCAGGGGCTCATGCGGTAATGGATTTGTCCACTGGCGATAACATTGACGCATCCCGGCGAGCGATTATTGAACGCTCGACCATTGCCGTCGGTACCGTACCCATCTATCAGGCCACGGTGGAAGCCATTAAAAGCAAAGGTTCCATTATGGAGATGACCGCAGACGACATGCTGCATGTGATTGAAAAGCAAGCGGCAGACGGTGCGGACTTCATGACGCTTCACTGCGGTATTACGATGGAAAGCATCGGCAGGCTGCGCCGGGAAGGTCGCGTGATGGACATTGTCAGCCGCGGCGGTTCCTTCTTAACCGGCTGGATGCTGCATAATAATAAGGAAAATCCCTTGTATGAGCGGTATGATGATTTGCTGGATATCTGTTTGCGTCATGATGCGACCATCAGCTTAGGCGATGGCTTGCGCCCCGGCTGTTTAGCAGATGCCACCGACCGCGGACAATTGCAGGAATTGCTGATTTTGGGCGAGCTAGTTGATCGTGCCTGGGGCAAGGGCGTGCAAGTGCTGGTGGAAGGACCTGGCCATGTGCCGTATGACCAGATTGAGGCCAATGTGAAGTTGCAGAAGCGTCTTTGTAAAGGAGCCCCCTTCTATGTTCTAGGACCGTTGGTTACGGATGTGGCCCCGGGCTATGATCATATCACAGCTGCTATTGGCGGTACGCTGGCGGCGGCCGCTGGCGCCGACTTCTTATGCTACGTGACGCCTGCTGAACATTTAGCTCTGCCGACTATTGACGATGTACGTGAAGGCGTAATGGCCTCGCGCATTGCGGCGCATGCTGCAGATATTGTGAAGGGCGTGCCTGGCGCGAAAGAGTGGGATCTATCGATGGCGAAAGCCCGTAAGGCGCTGGATTGGGAAGGCCAGATTTCGTTGGCTTTGGATCCGGAAAAGGCGCGCCGCTACCGGCAGGAGAGAAACGCCGGCAACGCGGAAGCCTGCTCGATGTGCGGCGATTATTGCGCCATGAAGATTGTCAGCGAGCATTTGGGAAAACCGGGCGGTTCCTGCTAAAAGAAGGCTGTTCGTTCTCCTTATCCTGGCATTTGTTTATAGAAATACCGCAATGAAGCGGGGGACTCTTTCTGTAGAAAGGGGCCCTCGTCTTTCTTTTTTCAGCAGGGAATTGCTTGTTGGTCAAGAATAAACAAAACAGATGCTATCTTTTTAGGATGGGAGCTATGGGAATATGAAAATATGCGAAGTAGGCGAATTTGGCCTGATTCGTTTACTCCAGGAGGCCGAGCAGACGCCTGGAGTAATTGTCGGTATTGGCGATGACGCCGCTGTAGTACAACCGACTCCAGATCATGTGACGCTGCTGACCACGGATATGCTGGTGGAAGGCGTGCATTTTATTTTGACTACCACCGATGCCTGGAGTCTTGGCTGGAAGGCGATGGCGGCCAATCTTAGCGATATTGCCGCAATGGGAGGTAGTCCGCGTCATGCGTTGATTTCTTTGGCGCTGCCGCAGGATTGCCAGGTGGAATTTGTACAACAGCTTTACCAAGGCATGAGGGCGCTGGCTAAAGAATATAACGTGGGCATTATTGGCGGGGATACGGTTTCCTCTTTGCAAGGCTTGGTCTTGAATGTGGTTGTTACCGGCGAGGCGCTGCCTCAGAAGGTCTGTTACCGCAGCGGCGCTCAGTGCGGCGACGTAGTGGTCCTGACCGGCACGGTGGGAGATTCGGCCGCTGGTTTGTGCCTGCTGGGCCAACAGGAAGCCCCAGAAGAGCCTTGGGTAAAAACTTTGCATGAGAGGCATTTGCGCCCCAGACCCCAGGTTGCCTGGGGGAAAATGCTGGGGGAAGCCGGTGTAAACAGTCTCAATGACATTAGCGACGGCTTGGCCAGTGAGGCTAATGAAATCGCCGAGGCCAGCGGAGTTTCGATAGAGCTAAGGGCGGCTGATGTGCCGCTGTCAACAGAGGTGCTGCATGCTGCGCTTCAAGCCCGGATCAATCCCTTGGAGTGGGCTCTTTACGGCGGCGAAGATTATCAGCTTCTTGGCACGATGTCGCCGGATACGCTGGCGCAGTTGCAGCGTGAGGCGCCTGAGCTGCCGTTGGCGGTGATTGGCACAGTCAACCGGGGGCAAGGGGTTTATCTGCGTCAGAACGACGGGCAGAGGACGCTGCTGCAGCCACGTGGCTATAATCATTTCCGACAGGAGGACATGTAATGTCGTGGAAATGGAAGACGGTGTCGCCGGAGGAAACTTGGAAGCTGGCGCAGCGGTTGGGAAGCTTATTGCAGGGGCATGAAGTGCTCTGCCTTTCCGGCGATTTGGGGGCGGGGAAAACACTTTTTTCGCAAGGCTTGACTCATGGCTTGGGCGTGTCTGAGGATGTAACAAGCCCGACGTTTACACTGATGAATGTATACCAAAGCAGCAAAGGTGAAATGTATCATTTTGATTTGTATCGCTTAGAAGAGGCTTCACAGCTTTGGGACATTGATTTTTACAGCTATGTAGAAGGGCGCGGCATCGCGCTGATTGAGTGGCCCGATGCTTTTTGGGAGGAAATGCCTGCGGAACATTTGCGCATTTATTTGCGTTATGGAATCGCGCAGGACGAACGGGAGATTGAATTGGAGCCCCATGGCGAGGCATATCAAAGATTGTGTGAGGAGTTGAAAGCAAATGCCGGTATTGGCTCTTGAGACGGCTACTTTGGTTTCCGGCGTAGCTTTAGCGACTGAGTCGGCTCTTTTGGCGGAGTGGAAGCTGGAAACGGCAAAAACACATTCGGAGCTGCTGCTGCCGCATATTGAAATGCTGCTGCAGGCGGCGCAAGTAGAAAAACAACAGCTGCAAGCGGTGGCAGTCAGTCTTGGGCCCGGGTCGTTTACAGGACTGCGCATTGGATTAGCAACGGCGAAAGCGTTGGCGTACGCTCTGCGCATCCCCCTGATCGGCGTACCGACCTTGGAAGCGCTGGCCTATAACTGTCCCGTGCCAGGACTGTTGTTATCCCCATTTTTGGATGCGCAGAAAGGCAATGTGTACCAAGGGCGTTATCGCATAGAAAATGGGATGGTTGTGGAAGCGCAGCCGCCGCGGGTGGTAGCCTTCCGGACAGCCCTGGAAGAATTGGCTGCTGCTGGTGAACCGGCTATGGCCTTGGGAGAAGGAGCAGCCTGGCTGCAGCAGGAGGAATATAAAGGCTGGCAAGAGTTTCTTGCGCCTACGCCCTTGTCGGTAGCCATGCCGCGCGCCGCCAGTGTAGCCGCTTTGGCTTGGCAGCGTTTGCAGCAAGGAGACAGTGATGAAGCGATGACCTTGGAACCCATGTATATTCGTCGCTCCGAAGCCGAGGTGCTTTGGGAAAAACGACATGGCCGGGAGGCTGGCGGCGTATGATCGTTTTTCGCAAATTGCAGCACAGCGATCTGGATGTTGTGGATGTGATTAATCAGGCTTCTTTTTCCGCTCCTTGGGGCAAGGGAACTATGATCATGGAACTCAACAATCCGGTAACTTGTTATTTGGCCATGGAGCTAGATGGCGTTGTTATTGCGTATGCCGGCGCCTGGGTGATTTTGGACGAAGCTCATGTAACAAATGTGGCCGTAGCACCTGAGTTTCGTCGTCGCGGTTATGGAGCTCAATTGGTAGCGGCCTTGAAAAAATGCTGCTACGAGCGAGGCGCCAGGCGCATGACGCTGGAAGTGCGCCGCAGTAATGTGGCTGCGTTGCGGGTTTATGAGACGCAGGGGTTTTATCAGGACGGCGTGCGCAAGGGCTATTATAGCGATAATGGAGAAGATGCGCTTATTCTTTGGAATGAGCTGGAACGGGGAAGAGAAGATGAAGGAACAACATGAAAGGCTGACGCTGGCGTTAGAAACCAGCTGTGATGAAACCTCCGCCGCCGTTATTCGTGGCGGTCGGGAAATTTTGTCGAATGTAATTTCCAGCCAGATACTTTTGCATCGAAAATATGGCGGTGTTGTGCCGGAGATTGCTTCACGTAAACATATTGAGCATGTTCTGCCGGTGGTGGATGAAGCGCTCAAGGAAGCTGGCGTAACATTGCAGGATATAGATGTTTTGGGCGTGACCTATGGACCGGGGTTGGTCGGTGCCTTGCTGGTCGGTGTGGCCACGGCTAAAGCGTTGTCTTTTGCCATGGACAAACCCCTAGTAGGTGTGCATCATTTGGAAGGACATATTTTTGCTAACTTTTTGGCTCATCCGAAATTAGAGCCTCCCTTTGCGGCGCTGGTGGTATCGGGCGGTCATACGTCACTGATTCATGTGCGCAGCTACAGCGAGCTTATTTTGTTGGGGCAAACCCGCGATGACGCAGCTGGCGAGGCCTTTGACAAGGTGGCCCGGGTGATGGGGCTGCCGTATCCGGGCGGCCCGCATATTGATGAACTGGCCCGCAAAGGACGAGCGGACGCGATTGCCTTTCCCAGGGCGCTGTCTGGCAATCAGCAGTTGGAATTTAGTTTCAGCGGTTTGAAGTCGGCGGTGCTTAACTATTTGAACAGTGTGAAACAAAAAGGAGAATCCTACGTGCCAGCCGATGTGGCCGCCAGCTTTCAGCAGGCGGTAGTGGATATTCTGGGTGAAAAAACCTTATTGGCTATGCAGAACTTGAACCTGGACAAACTCGTTTTGGCGGGCGGGGTAGCGGCTAATTCAGGCCTGCGAGAGCATTTGCAGAACTTGTGTCAACAGCATGGCTGGGAACTGTTGTATCCGCCGCCGGTGCTTTGTACCGATAACGCGGCAATGATCGCCTGTAGAGCTCATTATCAGTATGCCGGCGGCGGGCCGCTGGCTGATTTGCACCTTAATGCGGTGCCCTCGTTGCCGCTGGGAACGAAAGAATAAAAAACGCTTGCTGAAAGGAGGGGCTTGAAATGGGAATGGTTGGCGATTTATGCAAAAAGCTGACTGAATTGGCAATAGAAGACATTGCGTACCTGGAGCGCATGGGCGCGTTGCTGCCGGTAGCGGCAGACTTGGCTCATGCACAGCTGACGCTTTATGTGCGCGCGGCAGAACGCCAGGTTGTGGTGGTTGTGGCCCAGGCCAGGCCCCATACTACCTTTGTGCGGTATAAGCCGCATTTGCTGGGAACTGTAGTTCCTTGTCTGGAGGAGCCGCTTGTTGAGTATTCTTTAAAGTATGGGCAAAGTATCTTAGGACAGCGGGAATGGGCTCTGGGCATGCTGGGGCAGATGCAGACGCTGCCTGTTTGCAATGCCCAAGGCGAGGTTATTGCTGTTTTAAGCTGTGAGTCCAGCATGGAAGAAGCAGGCGCGGCAGGGCATGAGCTGCTTTTGGAAACGGCGCAGTGGCTGCTTTTGGCGGCGGTTCCTGCGGTGCCGGCAGCTTGTTTTAAGACCCTCACGGCCAGCGACGGCATTATTCTTGTGGATCCTAAAGGGCAAATCTTGTTTGCTAACGCGGCAGCCGCCCACATGTATCGTGTGTTGGGGGCGGCGCAACTGCCTGGACGGCATATTTACGAACGGGGCTTAGAGCTGCAGTTTGTAGAAAAGGCCCATGCGGCGCAGCAACCAGCAGAAGCCGAGTGTGAAGCAGGCGGCATGGTGCTGGTCATGCGGGCCTTGCCTATTTTGCACAAGGGCAAGGTGCAGCGTTTAGTCGTGTTGGTGTCGGATGTGACGGAGTTACGCAAAAAAGAAAAAGAGCTGCTCATTAAGTCGGCGGTCATTCAGGAAATTCATCACCGTGTGAAGAACAATCTGCAGACGATCGCCAGTCTCTTGAGGCTGCAGGCGCGGCGCAGCACCTCGCCGGAGGTGCAGGCGGCGCTGCGGGAAAGCGTGAACCGCATCCTCAGTATTTCCGTTGTGCACGAATTTTTATCCCAGCAAGACGCGGAAATCATTGATGTCGCAGAAGTGGCCCGAAATATATTGGAGACAGTCAGCCAAAATATGCTGGAGCCTGAATTTGATTTGAATACGGAGCTGGATGGCAATACGGTCATTTTACCGTCTGAGCAGGCCAGCAGTTTGGCTTTGGTGATTAACGAACTCATTCAAAATTCCTTGGAGCATGCGTTTGTAGGTAGAAAAAAAGGCACCATCGGCATTTCCATCAGCAGCACAGAGGACATGTATGAAGTGGTGATTTACGATGACGGTGTCGGCTTGCCCGAAACCTTTGCCATACAGGACTTGCAAAGCCTGGGTCTGCAAATTTCAAGAACCCTTGTGGAATCGGATCTAGGAGGCCGCTTTTCGTTGGAAGGCTGCCAAGGAACCAGGGCGCGCATTACCATTCCCAAATCGATTGAAGGAGGACGCTAGCTATGAGACCGTTACGCATTGTTATTGCCGACAACGAATCAATTATTCGCATGGATTTAAAGGAAATGCTGGAAGAAGCCGGACACACTGTGGTTGGTGAAGCTGTCAACGGTCAAAAAGCCGTGGAATTGGCCAAGAAATATCGGCCGGACTTGGTCATTATGGATGTAAAAATGCCTAATATGGACGGAATTACGGCGGCAAAACTTATTTCTACGGAAAAGCTGGCCCCTGTACTCCTTCTGACAGCATTTAGTCAAAAAGAAATTGTGGAAAAGGCTAAAGAGTCCGGCGTTTTAGCTTACTTGGTGAAACCGGTAAAAGAGGCAAATCTATTTCCGGCGATTGAGATTGCTTTGTCCCGTTTTGGAGAGATGAAAGAGTTGGAAAAAGAGCTGGAAGATCTGAAACACTCCTTGGAAACGCGTAAAATTCTTGATCGGGCGAAAGGGATTTTAATGGACGCCCATCATTTGAATGAAAGCGAGGCGTTTCGGCGTATCCAGCAATATAGCATGGCGAAACGCATTTCCATTCGGGAAGTGGCGGAAGCGATCATCCACGCGGCTACTAAATAAATAGACGTCTGTAGGTGTAAAAACGAGCTTGAAAAAGGAAATAAGGTAGCTTTTGAGAATAAATAAGAAAAACGGCTGAAAACAGCCGTTTTTTTTTAAGAGAGCTCTTGATTTTTTGGAGCGTTTTCTATATCATAAGAAATGTGATTAGCACTCTATCAAGGTGAGTGCTAACAAAAATAAGACATCTTCAAGGGAGGGTATCTAGATGATTAAGCCATTAGGAGATCGTGTTGTCATCCAGGTTCTGGAAGGAGAGCTCACCACCAAGAGCGGAATTGTGCTGCCTGACACGGCCAAGGAAAAACCGCAGGAAGGTGAAATTGTTGCGGTAGGCACTGGTAAATTGTTGGATAATGGCCAGCGCGCTTCCATGGATGTCAAAGCAGGAGATAAAATTATTTTCTCCAAATACGCAGGCACGGAAGTGAAAATTGACGGCAAGGAATACCTCATCGTCAGCGAGCGGGACATTCTGGCTATTGTAGAATAATAGGCGCAAGCCTCGAAGTAAACATATAATTTGAGGAGGAAATGAACATGGCAAAACAAATTTTGTTTGATGAAGAAGCTCGCCGCGCATTAGAACGCGGTGTTAATTCTCTGGCTAATGCTGTAAAAGTAACTCTTGGTCCTAAGGGCCGCAACGTGGTTCTGGATAAGAAATTCGGCGCACCGCTTATCACCAATGACGGCGTGACCATTGCTCGGGATATCGAACTGGAAGATCCCTTTGAAAACATGGGCGCTCAGCTGGTGAAAGAAGTTGCAACCAAAACCAATGACGTTGCAGGCGACGGCACCACGACAGCTACTATTTTGGCTCAGGCGATGATTCACGAAGGCATGCGCAATGTTGCCGCCGGTGCGAATCCGATGGTTTTGAAAAAAGGCATTCAAAAAGCCGTTGCCGCTTTGGTAGAAGAAATTCGCAAAGCTTCCAAGAAAGTAGAAACTAAGGACGCTATCGCTCAGGTTGCTTCCATTTCTGCAGCTGACGAAGAAATCGGCCAACTGATTGCTGAAGCTATGGAAAAAGTAGGCAAAGATGGCGTTATCACTGTTGAAGAATCCAAAGGCATGGGCACGGACCTGCAGGTTGTAGAAGGCATGCAGTTTGACCGCGGCTACATTTCCCCTTACATGATCACGGATACGGACAAAATGGAAGCCGTTCTGTCCAATCCTTATATCCTGATTACCGACCGCAAAATCGGCGCTATCGCTGATATGCTGCCGGTTCTGGAAAAAGTAGTGCAGCAGGGTAAAGAGCTGCTGATTATTGCGGAAGACGTGGAAGGCGAAGCGCTGGCTACTTTGGTAGTAAACAAACTGCGCGGCACCTTCAAAGCGGTAGCTGTTAAGGCTCCTGGTTTTGGCGATCGCCGTAAAGCGATGTTGGAAGATATCGCCATCATCACCGGCGGCACGGTTATTACCGAAGAGCTGGGCCGCAAGCTGGATAGCGTTGAACTGGCTGATCTGGGCCGCGCTCGTCAGGTTCGCATTTCTAAAGAAGAAACTACCATTGTTGACGGCGAAGGCAGTCAAGAAGAAATCAAAGCTCGCGTGGGTCAGATTCGTGCGCAAATCGAAGAAACCACGTCCGACTTTGATCGTGAAAAACTCCAAGAGCGTTTGGCTAAACTGGCTGGCGGCGTAGCCGTTATCGAAGTTGGCGCTGCGACGGAAGTGGAAATGAAAGAAAAGAAACTTCGCATCGAAGATGCTCTCAATGCAACTCGCGCAGCTGTAGAAGAAGGCATTGTCGCTGGCGGCGGCACCACCTTCATCGACATCCAAGATGTATTGGCTACCGTTCAGGTTACTGGCGATGAGAAAACCGGCGTAGCTATCGTGCGTCGGGCCATTGAAGAGCCTCTGCGTCAGATTGCCAACAATGCCGGCCTCGAAGGTTCGGTTATTGTGGAAAACGTGAAGAAAGCCGGCAAAGGCAAAGGCTTCAACGCGTTGACCGAAGAATATGTGGACATGATCGCTTCGGGCATCGTGGATCCTGCGAAGGTAACCCGTTCGGCTCTGCAGAACGCTTCCAGCATTGCTTCGATGGTTCTCACCACCGAAAGCCTGGTAGCTGACAAGCCGGAAAAAGATAACGGCGCTGCTGCCGCTGCTGCTATGGGCGGTATGGGCGGCATGGGCGGCATGGGCGGCATGATGTAATCAGGCCCCTTTGTTCCCGGGATTTTCTAAAAATTAGAGGTTGCTCATGAGTTGTTTCAACTTGTGAGCAACCTCTTTTTTTCAAAGGTGACATTACCCTATTTTTTCCTTGCGCGGACCTATCGGATTTGCTATCATTTTACTAATCGGTATAATTTAAAATATTTTTTTATTTTTGTAGTTTTAAACTACAGTGTAAAATGGAGGGCAAGGCGTGAGCATGCAGGAACAGGAAGAAAACAGCAACGAATTTAAGAGTAATTTACCTGCTTGTCATTTGGATGCGCAGGAGTTAGACAGTTTATTGTCGCGGTTGGAGCGAGAAGGAGAAATTATCTGGCAAGCCGTGCTGGCTCGAGGCTGCGATCCATTGGGACGCAAAAAGAAAACGGAACAAGAGGAAGAAGTGAAGGTAAGCAGCCGCGAAGAGCTTTTTGCCTTACTGGAGGAATGGGGACAGCCGGATCGGATTAGTCTGACGGTAGAAGTCGTGAACCGAGGGGCCTTGTCCTTTGTGCTAAAAAACTGTTATCCTGCGGCAGGATCGCTAGTAGTTCAAGGTCTTTATCGGGAATGGGCGGAGCCGATGCATGAAGAATTGCTGTCTTTTTTTAACTCTATCAGCTTGTCAGGGCGTGGAATTCTTTATTCTAAGCTGGTTTTTAGCGTAATTCATTCCGTAGTGCCGTTAGCGCTGGCGTTTGTTGTAGTTACGGGGCTATCGGTTTTGTTAATTCCTTACGAATATCGCTCCGGCGAGTTTTTATGGTGGCTGACAGCTATTTCTTTGTTGCTGACGCTGCGGGTAGCCTATTCTTTTTCCGATTATTTTATCAGGATTATTTTGCGCCGGTTTCCTTTTTGGGAATGGCAGGGATAAAAACTGCTTCGGCAGGCTTGCAGCGCGTTAAGCGCTGCAAGCCTGCTTTGTGTTGCGTGGATTTAAAACAATTGACAAGGTGGCGTATACATGAAGGCGTTGGATATTGCTGCTTCCAAAGCGCAAGCAGGGGAGCGACTGAATTTAGAAGATGCGTTGGCGTTGTATGAACAGGCTAATATCCTAGATTTGGGGGCCTGGGCCCGGGCGGCCAAGGAGCGCAGCAGCGGCAAGGAAGTCTACTATAATGTGAACCGTCATGTGAATTTGAGCAACATTTGTACTGCCGGGTGTCCTTTGTGCGCTTTTTCTTGTAAAAGCGGCGATAAGCGGGGTTTTTTGCTCACACAGGAAGATGTGTTGAATTTAGTGGAGCGGGCGGTAGAAGAAGCGCCGGATCTTTCGGAAGTGCATATGGTGAGTTCGCTACACCCGGATCAGCCTTTTTCGTACTATTTGGAGATCGTAAGGGCGGTCAAAACTAAGTGGCCGCAATTGCATATTAAAGCGTTTACGCCTGTGGAAATTTGGCATTTTGCTAGGCTAACTGGTTTATCTTTTAAGGACGTATTGCAGCAGTTGCAGGAAGCCGGCTTGGATTCTTTGCCGGGCGGCGGCGCTGAAATTCTGGATGACTCCGTACGGCGGCGCATTTGCCCGGATAAGGCGAACAGCGCAGAATGGATTGAAATTATCCGAACGGCGCATCAATTGCACATTCCTACGAATGCCACCATGCTTTACGGGCATGTGGAAACTCCAGAGCAACGCCTGCGGCATTTACTGACGCTACGGGATATTCAAGATGAGACAGGTGGTTTTCAAGCCTTTGTATCTTTTCCGTTTCATCCGGCTAATACGGGCTTTGCTCAGTTGCAGCGAGCCACTGCTTGGGAAGACTTGAAGATGATTGCCTTAGCGCGTTTAGTGTTGGATAATGTGGAACACATCAAATCGTTCTGGATGATGCTCACAATGCCTGTGGCCCAGCTGTCGCTGGCTTTTGGCGTAGATGATATGGACGGAACCGTCATGGAAGAAAAGATTATTCACGCTGCAGGGAGTACGACGCGCAAAGGTATCACCAAAGAAGAACTGTGCGGCATTATCCGGGAAACCGGCTATATCCCGGTGGAACGAGATACTTTTTATCGCCCCTGCCGGAACGGGAGGAATGAATATGAGTGAATTGCGTCCTAGAGTCGGGCATATTCAGTTTTTGAACTGCTTGCCTTTAGATTATGCTCTTATGGAAGGCGGCTTTGCCGAAGGGCTTGATGTGGTTTGTGACGTGCCGGCAGTGCTAAACGGAAAATTATTGGCTGGTGAACTGGATGTCAGTCCGGTTTCATCCATTATTTATGCACAGCATGCGGATAAGCTGCTGCTTTTGCCGGAGCTATCCATCAGCGCCGACAAGGCCTTGGAAAGCATCTTGCTTGTTTCTAAAAAACCGGTAGAAGAGCTGGAAGGCGGTAAGGTCTTATTGACAAGCAAATCAGCTACCTCTCATCGGCAGCTGAAAATAGTGTTGGCCCAGCATTACGGCTTGCGCCAAGTTCGTTATGAAACTACGACGTCTTTGTGGACGGCAGGGGTTTTGGATGAAGCTGACGCAGTGCTATTTATCGGTGACGACGCTCTTGGGGCCTACTTGCATCAGCAAGAAGGCTATTATTACTATGATATGGGCGGCCAA
The DNA here is from genome assembly GCF_000374545.1 of Anaeromusa acidaminophila DSM 3853. Classification (NCBI taxonomy): domain Bacteria; kingdom Bacillati; phylum Bacillota; class Negativicutes; order Selenomonadales; family Sporomusaceae; genus Anaeromusa; species Anaeromusa burkinensis. The sequence goes on along the minus strand of NZ_KB894592.1, from coordinate 26,222 downwards.
TGGCGGGAATTGACCGGCGGCGGCATGGTTTACGCGGTTTGGGTGGCTCGGCGCGAATTTGCCGCTGCGCAGCCGCAGGTGGTTAGGAAAGTGCAGCAGCGTTTGCGCAAGGCCTTTACGTACGGCTTAGAGCATTTGGAGGAAGCGGCGGCTTGGATTCGTCGGGACGGCTTTACGCCGGGAGAAATCGTCCATTATATCGGTCTTTTGAACTATGAGATGACCCCAACCCATCAGCAGGCGTTGTTGGGATTTTATCAGCGGGCGCATGCATTGGGATTGATTGAAAGGGTGCCGCAGTTGCTCTTTACCGGGGAGGCGCAGGCATGAAAAAAGAAGAGGCTTTGGCTCTTCTGGAGCAAGAAGATATTTTAACGCTGGGTTTGGCGGCGGACGCTTGCCGGCGCCAGCGGTTTCCGGATGATACGGTAACCTTTATTGTGGACCGCAACATTAATTATACGAATATTTGTACCAGCGAGTGCCGCTTTTGCGCTTTTTTTCGGCGTCCTGGGCATCCGGAAGGGTATGTGCTGACGCATGAAGAGGTGTTGGAAAAAGTCGGCGAGACGGTGGCGGCTGGCGGCACGCAAATTCTCATGCAAGGCGGACTGCATCCGGATTTGCCTTTTTCCTGGTATTTGGATTTAGTAAAGGCGATTAAAGCGCGGTATGATATTGTAATTCATTCGTTTTCGCCGACGGAAATTCTCTATTTTTCCAGGCAGAGCGGCCTTTCCATACCGGAAGTGCTGCGAAAGTTGCGGGAGGCGGGCCTTGATTCGCTGCCCGGGGGCGGCGCGGAAATCCTGGTGGATGAGATTCGCCAGCGCGTTAGTCCCAAAAAGATTTCCAGCGGCGAATGGCTGGACGTGATGCGCCAGGCGCAGCTTTTAGGCTTTGGCACGACAGCTACCATGGTCATCGGCATGGGGGAAAGCCGGGCGCAGCGGCTGGAGCATTTGGAGAAAATCAAACGCTTGCAAGAGGAAACCGGCGGTTTTCGGGCATTCATCCTCTGGACGTACCAACCGGGGAATAATGAGCTGGGGGGCGAAAAGATTTCCTCTTGGGAATACTTGCGTACACTGGCCGTGGCGCGGCTGTATTTGGATAACATCCATACTGTGCAAGGCTCCTGGGTGACCCAGGGCAAGGAAATTGGGCAGCTGACGCTCGCTTTCGGCGCGAATGATTTGGGAAGCGTTATGTTGGAAGAAAATGTTGTGAAGGCGGCGGGGACGTCCCATGCCATGAATGTTGAGGCTATGGTTCGTCTCATTCGACAAGCTGGCAGAAGACCGGCGCAGCGTAATACGGTATATGAAATTATTAAACGTTTTGACAATGAGGTGGAAGCATGAAAGTAACGGTTCAAGCTGATTTTGCCGTCATTGGCGGCTCGGGCACATTGTCCAGTGATTTTCCCTTTGGGGCGGAGGATCCCGGCGTAGTTCTGTTGGAAGACCAGTTGGTCTTTGAAACTCCTTATGGAGAAAGCCCGCCGTTTCGGCTGTTTACGGTGGATGAAAAGCCGGTTTTAACCTGTAAAATGCATGGCTGGGGACGCCAAGTCAGCCGCGCTGACGCGTCGAGGCAGATTTTTTGGGTGCTTCGCGAAGCTGGCGTACGCCGTATTCTCGGGGAGGGCGGTGTCGGCACGGTCAATCATCTGCTGGATCCCCGGGATATTGTCATTCCTCATGATTATTTGGATCAGTCCATGCGCAAGGATGTTGGCCTTGAGGGGCATTACCTGCTGGTAATGCGCGACGCTATCTGCCCGGAAATGCGGGAAGTGTTGGTGGAAACTGCTAAAGAACACTATTTAGGCCGTATCTTCAGCAGGGGAATATATGCGGTTACAGACGGACGGCATTTTGAAAGTCCGGCGGAAATCGCTATGCTCAAGGGACATGCCGATATCGTCGGCCAGAGTATTTGTCCCGAAGTATATCTGGCGAGGGAAATTGGCGCCTGTTTTGCAGGGCTGTACTTTGTCGTTAACTACGGCGAAGGGGTTGTGAAAAACTGGTCGCACAAAGATTTACAAGATATTTTTTATGACGACGCCCCCATGCTCAGCCGCATTCTTCTTGACACTATCCGTCATTTACGGGCTGTAGGAGAGTGCGAATGCGCTAGTTTGCGTAAAGAAACGCTCTTAAAGGGTATTTACAAGTAGCCTCGGGTGTGGTTTAATTTTCTTCATATAGAAAAGGGGGTTCTTGTTCATGAATACCAAACAAAATGAATTGGTTTTGGTTATGGACTTTGGCGGGCAGTACAACCAGCTAATTGCCAGACGCGTCAGAGAGTGCAACGTATATTGCGAAGTTTTTCCGTATACGATGAGCATTGAAGAGATAAAAAAAATGCAGCCGAAGGGGATTATTTTTACCGGCGGCCCGAATAGCGTGTATGAAAAGGACTCTGCCGTATGCAGTGCAGAAATTTTAAAGCTGGGAATTCCGGTTTTGGGAATTTGCTACGGCTCACAGCTTATGGCGCATTTACTGGGCGGCAAGGTTGCAACAGCTCCGGTCAGCGAATATGGCAAAACGGAAGTTAGCATTAAAGACGAAAACTCTAAAATCTTTGCAGGGGTTTCCAAGGAAACGATTTGCTGGATGAGTCATACGGATTATATTGCAGAGGCTCCGGCATCCTTTACGGTTACAGCCTCTACGCCTGTATGTCCTGTGGCAGCAATGGAAAATGAAGCCGAAAAACTCTATGCTGTACAGTTCCATCCGGAAGTTATGCATACCGTTGAAGGCATGAAAATGCTTCGTAACTTTATTTTCAATGTATGTGAATGCAGTGGCGACTGGAAAATGGATTCCTTCGTAGAAGTGACAATTCAGACTCTTCGCCAGAAGATTGGCGACGGAAAAGTTCTCTGCGCCTTGTCGGGCGGAGTTGACTCCTCTGTTGCTGCTGTATTGCTGTCAAAAGCTGTCGGCAAACAACTGACCTGTGTATTTGTTGATCATGGCTTACTGAGAAAAAATGAAGGCGATGAAGTAGAAGCTGTATTTGGCCCTGATGGTCATTATGATCTGAACTTCATTCGCGTAAATGCTAAAGAGCGTTTCTATGCAAAACTCAAGGGTGTTACGGATCCGGAAGAAAAGCGTAAAATTATTGGCGAAGAATTCATTCGCGTATTCGAAGATGAAGCTAAAAAAATTGGCAAGGTGGATTTCCTCGTACAGGGAACCATCTATCCGGACGTTATCGAAAGCGGCCTGGGTAAATCGGCGGTTATCAAATCCCATCATAATGTAGGCGGTCTGCCGGATTATGTTGATTTCAAAGAAATCGTAGAACCGCTGCGCTTGTTATTTAAAGATGAAGTAAGAAAAGCTGGCAGGGAATTACAAATTCCGGAATATCTTGTTAGCCGCCAGCCGTTCCCGGGTCCGGGACTTGGTATTCGTATCATCGGTGAAGTGACAGAAGAAAAAGTACAGATCGTTCAGGAGGCGGATGCTATTTACCGTGAAGAAGTAGCAAAAGCCGGAGTAGCGAAAGATCTGGGACAGTATTTTGCAGCGCTCACCAATATGCGTTCGGTTGGTGTTATGGGCGATGGCCGTACGTATGATTATGCGATTGCTCTTCGTGCCGTTATGACATCTGATTTTATGACCGCTGAAAGCGCGCAGCTTCCGTGGGAAGTACTCGCGATTGTTACCAGTCGTATTGTAAATGAAGTAAAAGGCGTTAACCGTGTGCTTTATGATTGCACAGGGAAACCGCCAGCAACAATTGAATTTGAATAAGTAAGTTGTCGTGGGGCACAGTCGTTTTTTCTCGAGAGGCCAAAGTGACTTAGCCTGCCCGACATAGACAAAAAGACCTTGCAGAAGCTTTTCGGAGCTTCCTTGCAGGGTCTTTTTTTATCCTCAACCTGCGTAAATACTGGAACGTTCGGCTTTTCAAAAAGACAGTCACCATGGAGTGGCGGGCATACCTGGCAAAGCCAGGGAGAATAAATAAAAATGCCTCTTACAGAAAAAACGACTGTGCCCCACGACATGGTGATAATTTCTTTTATGCTTTTTGGGAAAAAGCATGGCGGTTTGATTTTCATGAACATTGGCTTGAAATGCCCATGGAATGAGGGTAAGAGAGCCTATTTATGATTTTCTGTTTTCCCAAAAGTATAAGCTTCCATTCCCCAAAAGCTGTCTTTTTTCATTTTTGGGAAGCGTTTTTGGGAAAATGGGTCAAGCAGCAGAGCGTTCCATACAAGGAGGTTTTGCAAGGTGAGGAAGAAAAAGTTTAAAGGCCGTTGCGAGAAACGTGTCATTGCCAAGTGCAATGAGGTATGCAGGACATACGATGCCATTCAGTATGCTTATGCAGATATTCTAGAAGTGAGTGATGAAGTGAAAGAAATCAGGTGCAATGTCCCGCTGGCTGGGCGGGACATTGGCCAATATACTTCGGATTTTGTCTGCGTCAAATCTGATAATGATTTGATGGTCCGTGAATGTGTATTTCGTAAGTTACTGATGAAGCCGCTTACGGTCAAGCTGCTGGATGCATCAAGAGAATACTGGTTAAGGCAAGGTGTTACCGATTGGGGGTTAGTCATTGATGAAGAAGCATGATTTGCTGAAGGACGGTAACCGCATTATCAGGGTGTTAGAGATAAAGCCTGACAAGATACTTGTTATCGACTGTATCAAAAAGACTATGCCCGTATGGGTAGACTCGTTGACTTTGGATTCCTTCTCTAGCTGCAATGATGAAGTGTTGAACGAGGCTGCGAATTTTACAGTCCCAGCCGTTGATGCTTTGGATACTGACCAGAAAAAAAGTATGTATAACCGCTATACATTGATTGCACCAATTCTGCCTTTTATAGCGGATGAAAGAATGCGTTCTGAAATTATTGGTGCTACAGCAACAGAACACGACATATCCAAGCAAACCATCAGAAACTATTTATGCCTTTATCTGGCCTATATGAATATAGCCGTACTAGCTCCACGGAAGCGGATAGATGATCATGCAGAACTAACCCAGGACGAGAAAAAAATACGGTGGGCTTTGAACAAATTCTTTTACACTACCCAAAAGCAATCTCTTAAGACTGCCTATACCATGATGCTGAAAGAGAAGTATTGTGATCGTCTGGGTGTTCTTGTAAATCACTATCCGTCATTTTACCAATTTCGCTATTTCTATCGTAAAACAAAAAAGATGCAGAACTTTTATATTTCCAGAGATGGATTGAAGAATTACCAGAGAAATAACAGACCTCTTATTGGCGATGGTATACAATCGTTTGCTCCTGCTATTGGAGTAGGTATGCTAGATTCTACTGTATGCGATATTTATCTCATCAATGATTATGGAGATCTTGTAGGTAGACCCATTTTAACGGCTTGTATTGACGCCTACAGCGGATTTTGCTGCGGGTATATCTTATCATGGGCAGGCGGTGTATATAGTCTTAGAGGGCTTGTTTTGAACGTTATAGCGGACAAGGCTGCTTGGAGTAAGCAGTATGGTATTCCTATAAAGGCAGAAGACTGGTCTTGTGATAAACTCCCTGGCACGATGGTCACGGATATGGGAAGTGAATACAAATCGGAAACCTTTGAGCAAATTGCAGAGTTGGGCGTTAAAGTAATCAATCTTCCCTCATATAGACCTGAGTTGAAAGGAATGGTGGAAAAATTCTTTGATGTGATTCAGGCCACATATAAAAAACACCTGAAAGGCAAAGGGGTGATTGAGCCTGATTATCAAGAACGGGGAGCACATGATTACAGGAAAGATGCCTGCCTGACCATGACAGACTTTGAAAAAATTATCATTCATTGCATTGTTTATTATAATTCTCAACGAATCGTTGAAAATTTCCCCTATACCGAAGCCATGATTGCCGAGAATGTGAAGCCATATGCGAGCTGTATCTGGAATTGGGGTAAGTCTCAAAAGGGAGCCAATTTAATTGAAGTAGACCCTATAGAGCTTATTCTTACCCTTCTGCCGAGAACTACGGGTAAGTTTAGTAGGTTCGGCCTGAAAGTCAATAAAATGCGTTATCACTGTGATGGGTATACAGAGCAGTATCTTAAAGGCGGTGCGGTTACAGTTGCTTATGATCCAGAAAATGTTACTTGTGTATGGCTAATGGAAAATGGGATATATACCAAATTTACTATTGTTGAATCCAGGTTTGAGGGTAAAGATTTGGCGGCTGTACAGAGCTTGCAGACTGCCCAAAGAGACATTGCAAAAGGAGCCAATCAGGATAATCTACAGGCTCAGATTAATCTTGCGCGACATATTGAAGCAATCTCTGGCAGCGTCAGGAGCAGTGCGGATATAAGTATTAAGAATATCCAAGATAATCGCAAGCGCGAACAACGTAAACACCATAAAAATTATATGAAAGGAGCAGAGTCATGACAACGCTTTCAGACATCATTAGTATCCTGCCTCACATGAAATCAGGGGATGCGTTAATAAATGCATTGGAAGTATTGCCGGAGTACCATCCAGAGATTTGTATTGGTGATGCATCCGTAAGGCTTATGGCTTTATCGGACTTGTACAAGGTTTATATTCCCTCGCAAATGTCGCTGGAAATCTACAGCAAATTATATTTGGCTCTCTTACGCTCCATGCAGAAGAAGGGAACGAAGCTGGCAGTACAGCAGCAGAATCAGAATTATAGGATGATCATGCAACAGGAATACAGCGGCATCATGGGTGGATCGGATAGCTTTACCATTATTGGAACGTCTGGAATAGGTAAGAGTTCCGCCGTTAGCAGAGCAATTAACTTAATCACGGAGACTCGGGTGATTGAAGCGGAGAGTCCCTATACCCATGTCGTACCATGTGTGATTGTGCAGTGCCCCTTTGATTCGTCAGTAAAAGGTTTGTTGCTAGAAATTTTGCGTAAGGTTGATGAAGTTCTGGATAGTAAATACTATCAGAATGCTTTAAGGGCTAGAGCTACAACAGATATGCTTATTGGCTCTGTCAGTCAGGTGGCTCTTAATCATATCGGGATGCTGGTAGTGGATGAAATTCAAAACGTAGCCAACAGTAAGAATGGAAAAAGCTTGATAGGGGCTTTGACACAGCTGATCAATAACAGCGGAATCAGCATCTGTATGGTTGGCACTCCTGAAAGCAGTCGGTTTTTTGAATCGGCCATTCAGCTTGCACGACGTTCAGTAGGATTGCAGTATACGACCATGAGTTATGACCAATATTTTCAAGAATTCTGCAAGGTCATGTTTCGGTACCAATATGTTCAAAAAAGAACGGAAATTACGGATGGAATCATTGCATGGCTGTATGAGCATAGCGCAGGAATCACCTCGGTTGTTGTCGCTCTGATTCATGATGCACAGGAAATTGCAATTTTGAATAGCAAAGAAACGCTCAATCTGGAATCGTTAAACGAAGCTTATCAACAACGGTTATCTCTGCTTCATGGATATATTCAGCCATCGATTTCAGTAGGTAAGCATACCTCTAAAGTCAAGAAAAAAGCACCTGTTCCTACTGCGATGGTGACTGAGAGGGAAACTTCCGATGGTAGTAGTATTGCTGAGTTGGTTGCCAAAGCCAAAAATGAACGCATTGATATTGTGAAGCTTTTAAAGTCCAATATGTCTGTTGTAGAGGTGGCTATATGATAGCTTATTTTCCAACCGCATATCCCGATGAGCTTCTTTATAGCCAGTTGGCACGATATTACACGAAATCAGGATATATGGCATACACCTTCGCGGCGGAAGAACTGTTTGCAGCAAAGACGGTACGCCCAGATGTGGATTTTATCAATAGTTACACGCCTGCTGCAGTACAGGCCATAACAAGGAATATATCTATGGAACACGTCGTTGAAAAGCATACGATGTTTCCTTGCTATGGGCGGTTTTTGCCGAAAGAACGCAGACAAAAAGCATTTTCTGCATTGGTAGCTATGACGGGGAACTACCATAATATTTTACCAATCCCCCAAAGCAAGAATGGGAATGTTCGCTGTTTGCGCTACTGTCCGGCTTGTGCAGCTAATGATAGAGAACGGTATGGAGAAGCCTATTGGCATCGGATTCATCAGCTGCTATGGATTCGTGTTTGTCCGGTTCATAAATGTTGTTTGATAGACAGCGGCGTGGTTAGCAGTGGTAAAGCTACGCCCTCTTTAAAAACAGCCGAAGAAATAATTCCACAATCGGAAATATGCGTATTTGAGGATAATGAAATCGAAATACGCGCAACTGTTTATATGGCAGAGGTTTTTCAAGCTGAGGTTGATATGGATTCATGTGTTGTGGTTGGCGATTTTCTTCATTCTAGAATGGCTAATACCCCATATCGGTCTGTACGTGGCGAACAGCGTAATATTGCGCTATTTTATGCAGACGTTAGAGAGTATTATAAGAATTTGCCACGAAACTGGTTTATGGAGTTATGGCAGATACAGAAGGTGTTGACGAATAATAGAGTGAACTTCTATGAAATTTGTCTCATAGCTATGTTTCTTGGTATTACCGCTGATGAACTGGTACAAATGAATCTGCCGGAGAAAACCCAACAACAGCTGTTTGATGAAGCAGTGTTCAGACTGCATGAACAAGGATTGAAGTATCCGGCTATTGCAAAAGCTCTCGGCGCTCCCTATGAGACGGTTAAGGCTATCGGTGAAGGCAGGTATGGAAAAACGCATCATAAGACACCAAAAACCTCGCTAAAAAGCGGGGTAAAGCCAAGAAACTGGCAACAGATTGATGAAGACACACTACCGCTTGTAAAGAATGCTATCCATCAGCTGCAGGGTGATGGAACAACCCGGCCTAAAAAGGTTACGATTTATGCTGTGGAGAACCTTTTGCATCTTCCCAGTAAGCAAATATCGTTGTATTTGCCTAAATGCCTTGCTGAGATACAGCGGCATAGGGAATTACAGGAACAATATTGGGCTAGAGAAGTAGTCTGGGCTGCGCGTCAAGTAAAAGCCAGAGGTGTCACTTTGACATGGCGCAAAGTACGGGATCTAACGAATCTACACCGCAGAGATTTTGAAGCTAGTCTGCCATATATTTCAGAGTATGCGGAGAGTGAGCTAGCTGAACAGATTCTACATCTGATGTAAACTGGTGGTTAGTGTGCCGTGAATGAATAAAAATATAATGAATTGTTATTTAAGGTCTAGTATACTAACGGGGGCAATGTATTTAAAAATCAAATTGAAAATTTTTTGGAAAGACAGAAGTTCTTCAAGAGTTTTTCATAGCTTTTTCACAATGCATTGGTATGATACAGACAGATAAAGAAATTGCATACCTTAAAGCAGAGCTTTAGCAAATATGAAGGAGTGAGGAACATGATGAAAAACAAATTTTCAAAGATGATTTCTGGAGGATTGGCGGCCGCAACTATAATGGGAGTATCGTTATTGGGAGCGCCAATCAGTAATGCAGCTGCACAAACAGATGCGGCAATGACTTCGGGGAATATGCCTATGGCGGCTAGTAGCGCTATGCCAGCCGACATGATGAAGAGTGGCGAGATGCAAAAGCAGTGCACGGAAATGATGAAAAATGCCGATATGCAAGCGATGATGAAAGAAAAAATGAAACAGCCAGAAATGCAAGCGATGATGAAGAAAATGATGGCAGAAGATCCTGAGTTTAAGAAGATGATGACAGACCTTGTTGCCTCTTCGAAAGCAGAAGCAGCGACGGCGGAAAAAACATCACGACCGACACGAGATGTTAGATGGAACCGGTAAAGTAGAATAAAGGCTGGAAACCTTCGCACTTCCGTTGGAAAAGCGAGTGTTTCAGCCTTTTTAACTAAGATTATACTGAGCAGTAGTGAGCAAATTGTTAATGCTATCCATGAAGTCGGAGCAATTGAACGAAAGACATTTACCGAAACCAAAGCGTATCAGCAGCAACGGAGGAACAAGCCACTTCCATGCAAGAAATCGCTGCTTCAAGTCAACAATTAGCGCAAATGGCGCAAGCTTTGGAAGATGCACTTAGGAAATCCAATGTCTAATAACACTATTAAACTCGACAAAACCAGTTGAATTTATGCTTTCTTTGTGGTAAAGTCAAAAAATAAATATGAGCTGATCAGTAAACTGAAGGCTAAAGAATGCGCGTGTAGCGCTTTCTTTAGCCTTTTCTTTTTTTGCGGAGAGAGAGAGGAGGCATAGGTAACTATGGCAATAGGAAACTGGATTGTTTTATAGGAAGATTTACCAATGAAAGAGGAGAGATTGAAGGCTAAGCAATATTAAGCGATTGTGAACATAGCGGACAGCGTTCAGCAGATAGCTGGATTCTGTCCGCTTTCATTATTGTAACAGGCAGTTAAAATAAGGGATGGCTAGTGTGTATGAAAAGGATGAGCAGTTGGGAAATGCTCGTGCGTAGTAGCTGAGACTTTGAAAAAGAAGCAAAAGATCTTCAAGAGTTCTTCATTGCTTCTTCATAATTGATTGTTATGATTAGAGCAATTCAAACAGTGCCGCAAATATTGCGGCAGTACTACATAAAAGGAGGCAGTCAAGATGGAATGTTGCAAACAATCTCAGCCGGCAGGAGAAAAAGAGCCTCGTGATAACAAATGGAAGCATTTTGCCATGATGCTTGGGTGCTGCTTGCTTCCCCTCGGAGTGGTATTCTTGTTGAACGCTATTAACTATGAAGGAGTCGGCAGCTACTTGGTATTTTTGCTTTGTCCGTTGACCCATTTGCTGATGATGAAAGCAATGAAGCCGGGAAAAGGAGAAGCCGCTAGCGGCGGTGATATTGGCAAGTAGTCTATTTGCTGAAATAATCCTGGACGTTGGCATATAGTGAACGTTCAGGTTGATATAAAGTTGCCTGGCATTTTATGCTAGGCAACCTTCATATTATCTTGCAACTGGGAAGAAGGTGCACGTTTGTATCCTATCTTGTTAACTATAGGAAATTTTGAGATTCATTCTTGGGGAATTCTTGTGATGCTGGGAATTCTCAGCGGAATGTGGCTAACAATACGTTTAGCCCAAGGAAGTGAATTTTCGTCTTCTAAGATCCAAGAATTTGTCTTTTATGGCGTTTTCTTTGGCTTTTTAGGAGCGCGAGCATGGGAAGTCGCTTTTTCTTGGAGCGAGTACAGTGCGGAGCCAATACGAGCGTTGTTATTTTGGCAAGGAGGCTTATCGATTCAAGGAGCCGTAGTGGCGGGTAGCTTTTTTGGTTGGTGGTATTTCAAAAAAGAAAAGCTATCATTTAGCCGTTTTGCCGATATTGCAGCTCCTGGTTTAATGTTGGGACAGGCAATTGGCCGCATTGGATGTTTTTTTAATGGAGATGCATACGGAATTCCTACGGATTCGTGGTATGGAGTAATATACCAACCGGGCACTCCTGCTTTTCATGCATGGGGGACCATGCCGCTTGTTCCGGCGGAATTGATGGAAGCCGGGCTCGATTTTGCGATAGTCTATTGCTTGCTGCGCTTATATCCTCGAAGGAAATTTGACGGGCAAGTTGTATTAACCTATTTCATTCTATATTCGCTGGTGCGTTTTGGATTAGAATTTCTCAGAGCCGACAGCTTGATGTTCTATGGAGTTAAAGCAGCTCAAATAAGTACAATGCTTACGGTCATAGCGGCCGTGATCTTGTGGGGGATCAGAAGGAAGGCTAAACAGGTTTAATTTAAAGATAAAGGAGAATGAATATGGAACACGCGATGTGGGGTTATGGATTGTGGCCGATTGTAGCAATTAACTCGCTTATGTTTATTATCTTCGCATTCAGCTTTACACGGCCTGGAAATCTTAGGGATTGGAGAATGTTCGGCGGCTTTTCGGCTTTTATTGTAGCTCTGTTTACCGAAATGTATGGGTTTCCCTTAACCATATACTTGCTATCAGGATGGTTAGGGAATCAGTATCCGGATATAACACTGTTTAGTCATGATGCAGGACATATTTGGTATACATTACTTGGCATGACTGGCGATCCGCATCAAAGTTTCGTTCATGAGCTGAGCAATTTGCTTATCGTTGGAGGCATGCTTTTTTTAGCCTTCACTTGGAGATTTTTGTACAAAGCGCAACGAGAAAATGCAGTGGCTCAAACCGGCCCGTATGCCTTGGTACGGCATCCTCAATATATTGCTTTCATTTCCGTCATGACCGGATTTTTATTGCAATGGCCAACTATCTTAACCATAGCGATGTATCCTGTTTTAGTAGTGATGTATATCCGATTAGCACGTATGGAAGAGCGTGAATCGCTGGCTCATTTTGGAAACGACTATGCAGAGTACATGAAGAAAACACCTGGTTTTGTGCCTCGGTTTTTTAGAAAGTCTTAGTGATATTCGTTCTGGATAATAGTGTCTAAAGAGGAAAAGAGGTACAATAGAAGCAAGCAAACGCTGAAGCCAGCTTAAAGGAGTGGGAACGTTTGAACATGCAGATGCCTTTTTCTTCCTTGCGGACCAAGCTTTTTCTGGCCTTTTTCTTGTTGTCTGCAATAATTACGCTGGCAGTATCTTACCAGTTACTTATGCATATGCAAACGAATCATCTCAATACCTTAAAGCATGATTGGAGCATTATTGCGGAACTGGCAATGGAGCAAGATGACGGAAGGAATCTTGCAGCTCTGCTCAAACGCGACGTACCGTATGGCGAGGCTGTTGAAACAGCAATGCATTCTTTCCAAACGCGCCTCAGAGAAAAAGATGTAGACCTTGCCGCAATATATGTGTGGAACCAAAGGCAAAAAAAGGGATGGATGTATTCTTCGCTGCAAGAGCCATTCTTGGATAAAGATGCTTTTGACAGAATGCAAGAGCTTGCTGGGGAACCCGAAGCTGCAGATGCGCGGGGGGGATCCGCAACAACGGAAATAAGCGACGATTTTACTTCTTTTATCTATGTGCCGGTGAAAGAAGCCCCTAATTCAGCTGTTGCAACAATTGTACTAATTGTAAGCAATAAAGAGGCTGCGGCAGATATACAACATTTTACGTACCAAGTAGGGCAAGGCTATTTCTTGGCATTAATTCTTGTGGGCAGTATCAGTTGGTGGTTGGCGAAAAACTTTTCGAAGCGGCTGCTTTTATTACAGTCTGCGATGAAACAAATGACCGAAGGAAATTTAGATATAACCTTAGCTGAATCAGGCCGAGATGAATTGGCTCTTTTGACTCAAAGCCTTAATCATTTGGCAATGAAGCTTAGCCATGAACGGGAAGAACTCTTGCTTTCAGCCATTGAATCGCTGGTAACTGCGCTAGAAGCCAAAGATACCTATACGTATGGGCATTCTTCTCATGTCAGTACGATGGCCTCTGCGATGGCTCAAAAAATGGAGTTTAACGAAGAAGAATTGTTTGGCGTACGAGTAGCTGCCTTACTTCATGATATTGGGAAAATAGGCATACCGGATCAAGTCTTGCACAAAGCAGGACGCCTGACCCAAGAAGAGCGCAGCGTAATCGAGCAACACCCTAGTATCGGAGCTAAGATTTTGACCGGCATTCCAGCATTGCATACGGTAGCAAATGTTGTACGTCATCATCATGAACGCTGGGATGGGCAAGGCTATCCTGCGGCGATCGCCGGGAAAAATATTCCTTTGGCTTCTCGTATTATTGCTGTGGCGGATACCTATCAGGCAATGACGTCGGACCGGCCATATCGAAAAGGCTTGGCTCATCAGGCTGCATTGGCGGAATTGAAGCGAAACGCAGGCAGTCAATTTGATCCTAAATTGGTTGACGTGTTTTTAAGTCTCCATCTAGAAAGAAAAGATTCTTGAAATCTTCACAAGATATTAGAAATGCCTTCAAAAGTTCTTCACATTCTTTTGTTACAATTCATATTAGTAGGGAAAGACACATTATGAGTTTTTACAACATGACGTTGATTTGAAGGAGAGATTACTATGAAACAATGGAACAAGAAGATCGTGATGTTTGCTTTGGCAGCGATGGTGGCGACTGGTGCTTTGTTGAATCCAGTAAGTTCGGTTGTATTTGCGGCTGAACAAACCGGAGAGCAGCAACAACCACCGTCCAATGATGCTCCACAGGGAGGCGGCAATGAGCATGCCGGTCATCACGGATAAGCGTTAACAGGTGCTTTTATAAGCCGGGCTGAGCAAACAGTGAAACTGTAGTTGCTGCCCGGCTTTTGTCTTCCTGGGATTATGCGCTTACATGACTTTTTCATAGAGCCTTCATAAGTTATTCACACTAATTGCGTATACTACAGAAAAGATGACAGCCGACGAAAAACTGAAGTAGTTGTTGTAAAGATGATTAGACAGACTTTTTTGAAAAAAAGGTTTTGCAACATTGAATCGAGAAATATTCAGTGTTGATAAGAGGAGTGTGAGCGGAGATGAATCGTAATTCGGTATTGCTTGTGGATGATGATCTGAAATTGGTGCAGTTGTTAAAAGCATACTTTGAAAAAGAAAATTTTATTGTATATGAAGCAAATGACGGTCTTGCTGCACTCAGAGAAGCTCGGGAAAAACAACCGGATATTATGGTGTTGGATTTAATGCTCCCCGGAATGGCCGGATGGGATGTCTGCAAAAAAATCAGGCAAGACAGTAATTTGCCGATTCTTATGCTGACAGCTCGTGATGAAGAAAGCGATCGTTTAATTGGCCTGGAAATCGGCGCCGATGACTACGTGACTAAACCATTTAGTCCTAGAGAAGTTGTGGCTAGAGCGAAGGCCATCCTGCGCCGTACACAAAATATGCTGGTGGCGTCTCGGATTGTTAAGACAGAGAGTCTTACCATTAACTTGGATCAGCATCAAGTAGAGAAAAACGGACTTCCTTTGGAGTTTACTCCTACGGAGTTTAATATATTGCTGCTATTGGTGGAAAATGCGAATCGAGTTTTTAGTCGCCTGCAAATTGTAGAGCAAACACAAGGATATAGCTTTGAAGGGTATGAGCGGACGATTGATGCACATATTAAAAACATACGGCGAAAGCTGGAAGAAAATCCGCGAGACCCCAAGTACATTGTAACGGTGTACGGTATTGGATATAAATTTATAGGTGACGCAAATGAAGCGATTTCATAGTATTACCTTTCGGATTACGGGCTTAATGTTTCTTTCCATTGCTACGACAGTGTTCATTCTTGTCTATTTGGCTAATGTGCAAATGAATGAGCTGTTTCAAGAGTATTTGTCATTGCAGCATATGGAAGTGCATTCTGCGGCCAATGGGCATCTGATGAACGGAATGCTTGCCTTTGGACCGCAAGAGATGAAATTTCTTGAATCTGTGCATGAATCCTTGATTTGGGTGGGGGGCGCAATTCTGGGCATCGGCTTGATTGCTAGCTATTGCGTAGCCCGCAGTATTACTGTACCGTTGCATCGGCTGGGAGGCGTTGCGGCTCAGCTAGAACAAGGAAATCTTGGGGAAACGGTTGAAGTGGAAAAAGATGATGAAATTGGGCAGTTAGCTGCGATTTTTAACAGTATGTCCCGGCGACTAGAACAAAATGAAAAGTTGCGCCAGCAGTTATTAGCCAATATCGCTCATGAACTACGAACTCCCTTAGCCATTATCCAGGGGAATCTGGAAGGCATGATGGATGAGGTAATTGAAACAGACAAAGTGCAGTTGGCTTCGTTGCATGAAGAAGCAGTGCGGCTGAATCGGCTTATTAAAGATCTACGGGACTTATCTTTGGCGGAAGCACAGCAATTGAACTTAGAGAAATACCCTACCGATATAAACTACTTATTGTCTTCAACAGTGCAAAAACTGCGCCCGATGGCAGAGAACAAGCAAATTCAAATTTTCTATGAGACCAATGAAAAACTACCGGAGATCACGGTGGATGCGGATCGCATTAGCCAGGTGCTCAATAATTTGTTTGTCAATGCCATTCGATATTCGTCAGTGCAAGGCTGGGTTCGCGCCAGTACTTCGCTACAGCAGAAAGAGGGGCGGCAATGGATTTGTATTTCTATTCAAGATAATGGCTGCGGCATCTCTGCAGAAGATATTCCTTATGTATTTGATCATTTTTATCGAGGGGAAAAGTCGAGAGACCGCAAGAGCGGTGGCTCTGGCATTGGATTGGCCATCGTAAAGCAATTGGTGGAACTCCATGGAGGGAAAGTGTTGATTGAGAGCCAGTTAAACGTAGGAAGCACCTTTCAGGTTTGGTTGCCTGTGCTTGCACCGGCTTAAACTGCGCTATAAGCAAATTACCGCTCTTCATAACTTATTCACAAACATATGTTACAGTCATTTACAAGCGGTCCGAAGGCTCACAAATTATTTTTGAAAAGGAGGCTACATAAGCATTATGAAAAGGCGAATGATTCCAAAGACATTGGCCCTGAGCGTACTTTTGATTGTTGGATCCGCGATGCCTGTCTTTGCAGCGGAAGCCCAGGAAACCATGACGCTCCAGCAAGTTCTTGACGAGGCGCTTGCCAAGAATCCGACACTGGTAGAAGGGCAAAAACGTTGGGAAGAAAAGAAAAACCGCATTGATATTGTAACCGCGCAGCCTAATCCTAAACTGAGCATTATGAAGGATGACATTCCTACGACGACGATCAACCCTGGGCAGGCGATGATGACCGAGTTCAGTATTACCCAGGAGTTCATGCATCCGGCCAAATTGAAGGCCATGGGAAACATGGCGCGCAGTGAAGCGGACATGAATAAAGCGATTTGGAGCGGAAAACGCATTGATGTGTATGCGCAAACTAAACAGGCCTATTATGATTATCTTTACTCAAAACAATCGCTAAGCATTGGCAAGGAAAGCCAACTGCTTATGGGGCAACTGGCTAAATTGGCTCAAGTTAACTATGCAACCGGCATGGTGCCTCTGCAAGACGCCCTGAAAGCGCAAACCGAGTTCTCAAAGATGACAAGCGATCTTTTGAATATGGCCTCCATGGAAGCCGTAACAAAAGCTAAATTGAATAACTTGATGGGGCGTAATGCGAATATCGATTTTGAGGTCAAGGAAGAGTTTGCAGCACCAGCTCCTCAGTTTGATATTGATGCTTTGGTAAAAGAAGCGCGTGCGAATAAGCCGGCTATTCTAGAAATGCAATCGCAAGTCGAAATGGCCAAAAACGGTGTCGACGTAGCTAAAAAACAACAACTGCCTGATTTCTCATTGTCTCTTGGCTATAAAAACAATAAAGAGCCAATGGTTGAAGCGCAAACCGATCCGATGAATCCCATGAACACTACGCTTATGCTGGGAGAGCGGAAACCAACTTGGAAAATCGAGTTTATGGTGATGCTGCCTATTTGGCAGGGGAAGAATAAAGCAGAAGTACGTAGCGCGTTAGCAAACTATGAAGCCTCGCAGGCGGCCTTGCAGAATATGCAGAATATGACGGAGCTGGATGTGCAGATGGCCTTGACGGAAGTGCAGGTGGATTGGAGGCTCATCGAACTGTATCAAAATACGATCATCCCACAGGCGGAACAAACCTACCAGGCGGCGATCGTTGGCTATACCAATGGAAAAGTCGACTTAATGACAGTCCTCGAGGGCGTAAACACTCTGCGTAATGCCAAATTGGGGCACTACAAGGCTAAAGTGGACTATGAAAAAGCGGTGGTCAGCCTTGAAAAAGCGCTAGGGAAGCCGTTGGCTTCTAGTTTGGCTCCCTTATCATAATCATTGGAAAAGGAGCGGACAGCATGATCGAAAAACTTCAGGCCAAAAAGAAGCTTATTGCAGGTGTGGCTGCAGGGGTTCTTGTTATAGGCGGTGCAGGCTACTATTATTATGCGCAGCAGCAAAGTAGTGGTGCCGAGCATGCCGGACATCAAACAACTACACCGGTTATGGCTATGGGGGATGTCGTAACACTGGATGCCAAGGCACGGCAGCTCTCTGGCTTGCAAACAGCGCAGGTTGCTAGCAAGGCGCTCACCAAGGCCATAAAGACCACCGGGAAAATTGCACTGAATGATAGTGGGCGGACGTATATTACTTCCCGGGTTGAAGGGCGGATTGATGAGCTGTATGTCAGTACGGAAGGGGAATATATTGCACCAGGACAAGCAATCGCCTCCGTATACAGCCCCACATACATTGCGGCGCAAGAAGAGTACTTATTGACGTTAGACAATATGCAAAAGCTGCAAGGCGCGGGCAAGGAAATTGCTCAAATTAACAGCCGGCTTAAGGACGCAGCCAGAAGAAAACTTCAGCTGCTGAATGTGCCGGATGGTGAAATCGCTCACTTGGAACATACAAAAAAGCCGAATGAACATATGACGGTATATGCCCAGTTTGGCGGTACTGTATTAGAAAAGCAGCTTCTTCCTGGCGCTTATGTTATGCCAGGAGATAAGCTATTCAGTCTCTCGGACTTATCGACGGTATGGTTATATATGGATGTATACGAGAAGGATATTGCCAGCATTGCCCCAGGGCAACCTGTTGTCGTTACCAGCGGCGCGTATCCGGGAGAAACGTTTAATGGGCAAGTAACGTTTATTACTCCCATCATGGATGATGCAACCCGTACCGTAAAGGTTCGCGTCGAATTGGCTAATCTTGGCGGGCACCTAAAACCCAATATGTTCGTAAATGCCAGTGTTCTCATTCCGTTAGCGGAAACATTGGTTATTCCAGAGTCGAGCCTCCTTGATACAGGGAGCCGCAAAGTGGTGTTTGTAGCACAAAGTGAAGACACCTTTGTTAAGCGCGATATCGTGATTGGCCAGCAGGCCGACGGCTATGTGCAAGTTCTTTCCGGCTTGCAGCCAGGAGAGACGGTGGTTACGGCCGCTACCTTCCTGATTGACTCGCAGACCAAGCTAGGGACGGTGGGCAGCCATGCAGGCCACGGCGGCAGCGGTGGTGGTGGAAGCTCATCTTCTGCGCCAGCAGCGCCTCCAACCCAACAAGCGGCTCCAGCTTCAGGTGGGAGTCATAGCGGTCACGGCCAATAGCGAGGAGGAGCGATATGTTAAATAAACTCATCGAATTCTCGTTGCGCAATCGGGCTATCATTTTAGCTCTGACGGTATTTTTGATTGTCTGGGGCGCTTTTTCCGTAAAAGAAACGCCGATTGATGCCTTTCCTGACTTAAGCGAGAACCAGGTATTGGTTTCCGCCGACTGGATGGGACGCGGACCTCAGGAAATCCAGGATCAGGTTACCTATCCGCTGGAGACCGCCTTGCGTGGTTTACCGAAGGTAAAAGAGGTCCGTTCGTCTTCTTCCTTTGGCATGTCATTGATTACCGTTATTTTTGAAGACGGCGTAGATCCTTATTTTGCAAGGCAGGTCGTTAATGAAAAAGTACAGCAAGCGATTCCGCGTCTGCCCAGCGGTGTGCAGCCGTCCCTTGGTCCGGTCAGTACGCCCATGGGACAGGTCTTCATGTACACGATTGAAAGCGACCGACACAATTTGGCCGACTTGCGTACTGTAGAAGACTTTGTGATTAAGCCGCAGCTCAGCGCGGTTCCCGGTGTGGCGGAAGTTGCCAGCATCGGTGGCTATGTGATGCAATACCAAGTCAATTTGGACCCGCATTTATTGCAAAATTATCGGGTCACCTTTAATCAGGTTTACGGCGCTTTAAGTAGCAATAATGCTAACATTGGAGCAAAAGTCGTAGAACAGAACGGGCAAGAGTATATCATTCGCGGTTTGGGCCTTATTGAATCAGTAGAAGACATTAAAAATATTGTCGTCTCGCAAAACAACAATGTTCCCATTCGCATCAAGGATGTGTCCAATGTAACGCTCGGCCCGGATTTTCGGCGCGGTGTGCTGACCAAATCAGGCTATGAGACGGCAGGGGGCATTGTAATTCAGCGTATGGGAGAAAATACGCTGAACGTGATTGATCAAGTAAAGGATAAGATTACCGAGCTTCAGCCGACGCTGCCGGAGGGCATGCGTATAGTGCCATTTTACGATCAAACGGATTTGGTGAAAAAAGCGGTCAATACGCTGACGCGGGCCTTGATTGAGGAATTCATTCTTGTTTCGATCATCGTATTGTGCTTTTTGGGGAATATTCGCTCTAGCTTAATTGTAACAAGCGCGATTCCAATCGGCATTTTGATTGCCTTGATTGCTATGAAGCAGATTCATCTGTCGGCCAACTTAATGTCCTTAGGCGGTATTGCGATTGGCATTGGCGTGATGACCGACGCGGCGATTGTTATGGTGGAAAATGTCTTTCGACATTTGGCGGAAGACCAAGAACGACGCAGTATTATTGAGGTAACGCTGGAGGCGGCGAAAGAAGTAGCTGCACCAATTTTCTTTTCCATAACCATTATTATTGTAACGTTCCTACCGGTTTTCACGATGACAGGCACAGAAGGGAAACTATATACGCCGATGGCTTGGGCTAAATCGTTTGCTATGAGCGGTTCCTTGCTACTTGCGTTTACCTTGGTGCCGGTCTTGTGCACGCTGCTGCTCAGAGGAAAAATCCAGGAGAAGGATACCTGGATTGTAGAAAAGATGCATCAGGCGTATTTGCCGGTGTTGCAAGCCGTTATGAAAGGCTATAAGAAAACCATTGGTATTGCCTTGGCTGTGATGATTGGCGGCTTTTCCTTATTACCGTTTTTGGGAACCACCTTTATGCCGGCTCTTGATGAAGGAACCTTCCTAGTCATGCCGACGATGATGCCAAGCGTTTCTTTGACTGAAGCCCTGGAGTCTGCCAAGGCTATGGATAAAATCATCATGGAAATTCCGGAAGTCGACATGTCCGTAGGGAAGGTGGGACGAGCTAACTCCGCTATGGATCCGGCTCCGATCAACATGATTGAGACCATTGTGACCTTAAAGCCTAAGGAGCAGTGGCGCCCTGGAGTGACGAAGGAAAGCATTGAAAAAGAAATGATGGTTAAATTGGCCAACCTGCCGGGCCTGAATATGGCCTTTACCCAGCCAATTGCAGGACGGTTGTCTATGTTGACTACCGGGGTGCGGACAGAGCTGGGAATCAAGTTGTATGGTGATGATTTAAGCGTCCTGCAGCAAAAAGCATTTGAAATTGAAAAAGCTTTGGGAACCGTGCCCGGGGTGAGTGATTTGCTGGCAGAGCGTGTTTTTGGAGCTCCATATCTAGAAGTGCAGGTGCAAAGGGATAAGGTGGCTCGTTATGGCCTGAATGTGGCCGATGTGGAAGATGCCATTGAATTGGCTGTAGGCGGGAAAACCGCCACAACGACCATCGAAGGCAAAAAGCGCTTTGACGTACTTGTACGGTATAATCGCGACAATCGTGAAAGCATTAATGCTATGCAAAACATTCTGATCCCCGTTAGCAGCGGCGGGAGTGCGCCTAAGACGCAAGCTTCCGGAATGGGAGGCATGGGCGGTAGCGGCGGCAGTGCTAAAGCGGCCAGCGGGGCGTATGTTCCTCTCGGCGAGGTAGCGCAGTTTCAAGTAGTGGATGGACCGTCGATGATCAGCAGTGAAAATGGCGTGTACCGCATGGTTGTCCAGATGAATACAAGAGGCAGGGATGTGGTTAGCTTTGTTGATGAAGCCAATAAAGTCATCAAGGATCAAGTAAATCTGCCGGCAGGCTACTCCATGAAATGGAGCGGCCAATATGAAAACCAGCAGCGCGCTAAAACTCGTTTGGCGATGGTGGTGCCTGCAGTCATTGCGCTAACCTTTTTCCTATTGTATATGGCCTTTAAGTCGGCCAGCGATGCTATATTGATTCTCATGAATGTGCCATTTTCATTGGTTGGCGGCATTGTGGCTATGTATCTGACAGGCACGTACCTAACGGTAGCTGCAGCAGTGGGCTTTATCGCTCTCTTTGGCATTGCCGTTCAAAACGGGGTTATCATGGTCACCTATATCAAGCATTTGCGGGAACATAAGCCATTGGAAGAGGCGATTTTGGAAGGAGCGTATACGCGGCTTCGACCGGTTATGATTACCGCCTTGGTAGCCAGCCTCGGCCTATTTCCATTATTGTTTGCAACAGGAACTGGTGCAGAAGTACAACGACCAATGGCAACGGTGGTTGTCGGTGGTTTGGTTACGTCCACGATCTTAACACTACTGGTTCTGCCGTGCATATACTTGGTGTGGAATCGATGGTTGTTGCGCAGAGAAGGTAAATGATTAAAACTACAACATAGGAGGTATATACAAATGAAGAAGAAGCTTTTGGTTTTGGGAGCGGCAGGTATGTTGGCTCTAGCGATTTTGGTATCTGGTTGCGGCTCGAGTGAAAAGGCGGCACCTAAAGCGCAGGAAGGGCAGCAGCAAAACATGGGGCATGAGGGGCATTCGATGCCTAAAGGAGATCCGATGCCCATGATGAAGGATATGGAAAAGTCTTTGCAGGATGTTATGAAATATACTCGGGCTGGGCAAACGATGGATGCGCAAAAGAGCGCTGCACAAATGGTTAATGCCATGGAAAAAGTTCAGCCTCATATGATGGATGCAGGACTGAAGGACAATCTGCGTAGCATGACTATGGAGATTAAAGACAGCGTAAACTCTGGGAAAATGGATCCAGGAGCGATGGATGAAAAAGCGGCTAAAATGCAAGAAATTATGAAGAAGACGACGACGCATTTACAAAGCATGAGTCACTAAATGAAAGGGGAGCGGAATGTGAAGAAGTGGATAAGTCTTGCCGTTATAACTGTAGTCTTGCTGTTAGGAGTATCAGAAACACAGGCCGCTCCCCAAACCGGGTATGGGCAATTGCTAAAAAATCTTGATGCCATTCAGAAAGAGGCTGTACTGCCTGTTGCCGAAGAAGTGCTTATGACGGGCTATAACACGGCTGGCGTTTCCGGACAAGCTGCTCAAGTTGTTTTAGGTGCTAAGTCGCTGCTTGGTTCTCCGGTCGTATGGGGAGGCGCTTATCCTTCGGAAGGCTTTGATTGTTCTGGCTTAGTCCAATATGTATTTCGCCAGGCTGGTATTTCACTTCCGCGAACAGCTGACTTGCAGTTCATGGTAGGAAGAACTGTCTCGCCTGCTAGGTTACAGCCGGGCGATCTGGTATATTTTACGACCTATGAGCCGGGAGCTTCGCATGTAGGCATTTATATCGGCGGCAATAAGTTTATCCACACGTCGTATACTCAAGGAGTAGTAGCGGTTGCGGATATGAATGATAACTATTTTGTGCAACGGTATTATGGAGCTAAGCGTGTTTTTTGAGCTTTGCAATTTGCGCAAAAAATGTCTTTTCATGGTGAGCTGGACAGTTTACAATAAGATTAGTTATGGATTATTTGCGGGAGGGCGATGGGTGTGAGCTTTTTTCGAAACTGGAGCATGGCAAAAAAAATAGTGGGTTTGGTTGTCGTTATGCTGGTATTTACCGGAATGGTTGGTTTTACCGGCTATTATTATGTCAGTCACATGAAAAAGTCGCTGGAGGATATGTATCAAGCCAATCTGTTGCCTGTGGAGTGGCTCAATATGGCGCGGGCTCAGTCCCGGACAGCGGAGGCGCTGACGCTGCAGGTGGTGTTGGCAGACGTAGCAAAAGCGCAGCAGGAAAAACTGCTGGCTGAGGCCAAAAGCCGGATGGATGATGCCGATCAGTTAATCGACCAGTATGAAAAACAAGTAACTACCCAGCAAGCTCGTCAACAAGTAGCTGAAGTAAAAAAGATGATGAACGACTATCATGCAGAACGGCAAAAAGCGGTGAATCTGGTGCTTAGCGGCAAAAGGCAGGAAGGGTATGCCTTTTTTATCAAGAACGCTGCCGGTCATATTGGGCATATTAATGCTGTCATGGAAGAATTGGCCCATGCGGAAGCCAAGCAGGCAGAGGAACGCAGCGAGCATAGCGCCAAGGAAGCAATGACTGCTGTTACATTATCGCTGGGCATTACCGTGGTCGCCATGCTGGTGTCGCTGGGCTTGGGGCTGTGGATTGCCAGAATGATAGCGCGGCCGCTGCAGACTATGGTTGCGAGGGCGGAAAATATATCGAAAGGTGACTTAACGGGAGAAGACGTAGTTGCGATTACGCATGATGAAGTAGGGCAACTGGCCAAGGCTTTTAATGAAATGGCAGCCAATCTGCGGCAGTTAGTCCGCCAGGTATCTGAGTCGGCGCAGCAGGTAGCGACAGCATCAGAGGCGTTAACCGAAGGGGCGGAACAATCGGCCCAGGCCACGACTCAAATCGCGACCTCCATCATGGAGGTCGCGGAAGGTACGGTACAGCAGTCGAAAACGGTGGATGATACGACGCAAATCATTGAGCACATGGCAGCCAATATGCAGCACATGGCAGTAAATGCCAATACCGTCGTCAGTGTAGCCAATGAAAGCGCCGGAACGGCCCGGCAAGGTCATAAAGCCGCCGAAGCTGCGGTGGTGCAGATGGCCAATATTGAAAAGACGGTGTCCACCTCGGCGCAGGTGGTGACTGAATTAGGCGAGCG
Organism: Anaeromusa acidaminophila DSM 3853; assembly: GCF_000374545.1. NCBI lineage: Bacteria > Bacillati > Bacillota > Negativicutes > Selenomonadales > Sporomusaceae > Anaeromusa > Anaeromusa burkinensis. Next base: position 1,763 of record NZ_KB894592.1, on the reverse strand, counting down.
GTCGAAAGAAATCGGCCAAATCGTTGATACCATTACCGGCATCGCCGGGCAGACCAATCTATTAGCCCTTAACGCCGCCATTGAAGCTGCCCGGGCCGGTGAGCAGGGCCGCGGTTTTGCGGTGGTCGCCGAAGAAGTGCGCAAGCTTGCCGAACAATCGGCAGTGGCGGCCAAGCAAATAGCTGCCATGATTGGCGAAATCCAGCAGGACACCGTACGGGCCGTGGCGGCGATGGAAGACGGCACCCGGGAGGTTAAAACTGGGACGGCCGTAGTTAATAATGCAGGCGAATCTTTTGCACAAATTGCAGCGTTGGTTGAGAAGGTCTCGACGCAGGTTGGACAAATAGCAGTCGCAATTGAAAAGATGGCCGGAAACAGTAGTCATGTAGTGGCCGCAATGCGAGAAATTGATCAAGTGAGTAAACATACTGCAGCCGAAACGCAGACTATATCTGCGGCAACCGAGGAACAGTCGGCCTCAATGGAGGAAATGGCTGCTTCAAGCCAACGTCTGGCACAGATGGCAATATCACTGGAAAATGCTGTAAAACAGTTTCAGATATAGCAATATAGGAGCGTGGCTAAAACTAGCAGTCTGCAGTTGCAGATATGACTGACAATTATTTTGTACAACGGTATTATGGAGCTAAGCGTGTTTTTTGAGCTTTGCAATTTAGTGCTAAAAAAGAAGGGGAAGTGGCTTTGAAAAACCACTTCCCTCTTTCCTTTGGGGCGTCGTCTGGTGAATAAATAACAAGTGGATGTATTAAAAGCCCCTTTTTTGATATGAAATTATTGATCTTGAGAATGATCTTCTTGCAGTTGGGGATCATGTTTTGTCATCATCTCTTACATCATTTCTTTCATCATATTCATCATCATACTCTTCATTTCTGGTGATGCCATCATATCCTGCATCATGTGAGTCCTTTGTTTTGCGGTCATCATAGGACAATTAACGGGAGGAGAAGTAGTTGTTGCAGTTGGAGCGGCTGTTGGCGGACGATATCGGCAGTGACGGAAATTATGTAAAAGGTATCGAGGACTACTTGCCCAGAGCTCAATATGAAACTGAAGATCATAAAAGAATGGTAGTAACGTATATTATCGATAACTGGATGACCTTGAGCCACAATATTAAATTTCATGCAATTTTTGTTACCAGCAGTATACCCGAGGCGATTTGTTACTATCGCATGATAAAAGAAGCCATGCCTACACTAGAAAAATTGAAAATACTAGCATTTAAGGTCAATATAAAAGTCCATAATTTGTTTCAGGATTATATTCTTAAAGGCGGGTTTGATATCGAAGAACCTGCAGAATAGACAGGGGAGAATGTATCAGCAATGGCTGGTTTGTTATTTGAGTGAAAAATAAATCCAAGTCATATCTTCAACATTTTCAAAGATATATTGTAAGTTAGATAACAATAAACAATCCCCGTGTCATTTTGGCATGGGGATTGTTTATTTGCTTTAAGGAGAATAAATCCCACCTTATTCGAGTTCTGAAAAAGGATCATTTTATAGTACTTAAAAGAAACCTTTTTGAAATTTGGAATGAGAAATTTTGTATTGTTATAATTTTAGTAACTTTTATGAAGGGGGGCAATCAGGTGATTAACATTGATTTTGACAATATCAGTGATGAGCTTGTATATAATGTCGACGCCGGGCTATAATTAGCCAGTAGCGCCGGTCGATAATTGATCACTATCGGTCGGGTAGAAATTGACCACCCTCCCCCAATAGGCTACC